>JBJHAU010000001.1:0-24245 GCA_050480665.1 Alphaproteobacteria bacterium
GCGCTCGCTGCGCGCGGCCAGCAATTCATAGAAGATCTTGCCGCTGCACAGCACCACCCTCTTCACCTTGCTGTCGGGACCAAGGGGTCCGGGATCGGGAAGCACCCGATGAAAACTGGTGCCCGGTCCCATGTCGGCCAGGCTGGAAACGCAAAGCTTGTGGCGAAGCAGCGATTTCGGCGTCATGGCCACCAGGGGCTTGCGGAAGTTCCGGCGCAGCTGGCGGCGCAGCACATGAAAGAAATTGGCCGGGGTCGTGCAGTTGACGACCTGCATGTTGTCTTCCCCGCAGAGCTGGAGATAGCGTTCGAGCCGGGCCGAGGAATGTTCCGGCCCCTGGCCCTCATAGCCATGCGGGAGCATCAACACCAGCCCGGACATGCGCAGCCACTTGGCCTCGCCCGAGGCCACGAACTGGTCGATGATGACCTGGGCGCCGTTGGCGAAATCGCCGAACTGGGCTTCCCAGACGACAAGGGCGTTGGGGTCGGTGATCGAGTAGCCGTATTCGAAGCCGACCACCGAGGCTTCGGACAGCGGGCTGTCGATCACCTCGAACGGGGCCTGATCGGGCGCGATATGGGCCAGCGGAATGTAACGCGCTTCGGTCTCCTGATCGACAAGAACGGAGTGGCGCTGGGAAAAGGTGCCGCGTCCGGAATCCTGCCCCGAAAGCCGCACCGGCACCCCCTCGGCAAGCAGGGTGCCGAAGGCCAGGGCCTCGGCGGTCGCCCAGTCCAGACCTTCCCCCGACTCGATGCTCTCCGCCTTCGCCTTGAGCTGCCGGGCAATGCGCGGATGCACCCCGAAGCCTTCGGGCACATGGGTCAGCGCCCTGCCCACCCGCTTCAGCAGATCGATCTCAACCGCCGTTTCGCCCCGCCGATCCTCGCCGGAGGCGACCTCCAGCCCCTTCCACTCCCCTTCCAGCCAATCGGCCTTGTTGGGCTTGTAGGTTCTGGATGCCTCGAAGGCTTCCTCGAGCGATTCGCGAAAGCGGCCCATTTCCGATACCAGCTCTTCACGGGTCAGATGACCCTCGGCCATCAACTGCTCGGCATAGAGGTCCACGGTGGAAGGATGGTCCGCAATCCTGCTGTACATGGCAGGCTGGGTGAAGAAGGGCTCGTCGCTTTCGTTATGGCCGAAGCGGCGATAGCAGAACATGTCGATCACGACATCCTTCTTGAAGCGCGCCCGGTATTCGGTGGCCAGCCTTGCCACATGCACGACCGCTTCGGGATCATCCCCGTTGACATGGAAGATCGGCGCCTGAACGCTCTTGGCAAGATCGGAGGAATACGGAGAAGACCGGCTGTAACGGGGCGAGGTGGTGAAGCCGATCTGGTTGTTGACGATCAGATGCACGGTACCGCCGGAGCGATATCCCTTCAGGTCGGAAAGGGTGAAGGTCTCGGCCACAAGCCCCTGACCGGCAAAGGCGGCATCGCCATGGATCAGCACCCCCATGACCTTGTTGCGCTCCAGATCCCCGCGCAGGGCCTGCTTGGCGCGAACCTTGCCCACCACCACGGGATCGACCGCTTCAAGATGCGAAGGATTGGCGTTGAGGGAAAGATGCAGCTTGCGCCCCTCGAACTCACGATCGCCCGAAGCGCCGAGATGATACTTCACATCGCCCGAACCCTGCACATCCTCCGGATGGGCCGAGGTGCCGTGAAACTCCGACAGCATGGCCGTATAGGACTTGCCCATGATGTTGGTCAGCACATTGAGACGACCGCGATGAGGCATCCCGAGAATGATTTCTTCCACCCCCACCCGGCGCGCCGTGTGGATGATCTCCTCAAGGGCCGGGATCATCGATTCCGAACCATCGACCCCGAACCGCTTGGTGCCCGTGAACTTGACATGCAGGAAGCGTTCGAATTCCTGGGCACGGATCAGATCGGTCAGGATCGCGCGCTTCTGCTTCGCAGACAGCGCAAGGCGGTTATGGGAGGATTCCACCTCGGCCTGAATCCAGGCCTTCTCGTCGCCATGCTGGATATGCATGAACTCGACGCCGATACGGCCGCAATAGGTCTCGCGAACAACCTGCATGATTTCGCGCAGGGTGGCCATTTCGAGCCCGAGAACATAATCGATGAAGATCGGCCGGTCGAAATCCTCCTCGCTGAACCCGTAGGACGCGGGATCGAGCTCGGGATGGGGCTCCCCGGTGTCGAGGCCCAGCGGATCCAGATCCGCCATCAGATGGCCGCGCACGCGATAGGCGCGGATCAGCATCAGCGCACGGATCGAATCGAGGGTGGCCCCGCGCAGCTGCTCCGGAGAAAGCCCCGCGGCAGGTCTTGCCCCCCTTGCTTCGTCGCCATCGGGATCGATCGGCGGCCGGGGCCTTGCCCCCCAGCTTGGGCCCTGCTCGGCCACCGCAGTAGCCAGCGCCTGACCAACCCCATCCTCCAGCCCGGAGAAGAAGGCGCGCCATTCGGAATCGACCGAATCGGGTCGCTTGAGAAACTGGCCGTACTGACGTTCGACAAAGGCCGCATTGGCCCGGTAGAGAAAGGACAGATCTTCGAGTGACGATGCCATGACCATCCATGCCCGGCTGTGGGAAATCTCGGGGGCCGCACGGCGGCCATGCCCGTCTGTCTTTCAGGTATACCCTAACATTCGCTTAGGATTTCAGAGCTTTCACCATCGTGGCGCCGATTGTCGCAGGGGATTTGGCAATCTTGAAGCCGGCCTTGCGCAAGGCTTCGATCTTGTCGCCGGCGGCGCCGGATCCCCCGGACACGATCGCTCCGGCATGGCCCATGCGCCGGCCCGGGGGCGCGGTCTGGCCGGCGATGAAACCGACCATGGGCTTTTTCCGGCGCGAGGCGCGGATGAAGGCGGCGGCGTCTTCCTCACCGCTGCCGCCGATTTCGCCGATCAGGACGATGCCCTGGGTTTCCTCGTCATCGAGGAACATCTCGAGACAGTCGACGAAACTCGTGCCATGCACCGGATCGCCGCCGATGCCGATGCAGGTGCTCTGGCCGAGACCGGCCGCCGTGGTCTGGGCCACGGCCTCATAGGTGAGCGTGCCGGAGCGCGACACGATTCCGATCTGTCCCCGGCGATGGATATGACCCGGCATGATGCCGATCTTGCAGGCGTCGGGGGTGATCACGCCCGGGCAATTGGGACCGATCAGCCGGGTTGCGGAACCCCGCAGGGCCCGCTTGACCCGGACCATGTCGAGCGTGGGGATGCCTTCGGTGATGCAGACCACAAGGGGAATCCCGGCATCGATCGCCTCAAGAATGGCGTCGGCCGCAAAGGGGGGCGGAACGTAGATCACCGAGGCGTTCGCCCCGGTCCGTTCCACCGCCTCGGCGACGGTGTTGAACACCGGAAGATCGAGATGGGTCTCCCCCCCCTTGCCGGGGGTGACCCCGCCCACCATCCGGGTGCCGTAGGCAATGGCCTGTTCGGAATGAAAGGTGCCCTGGGCACCGGTAAAGCCCTGACAGATGACCTTTGTCGCCTTGGAAACCAGAACCGCCATCAGCCCGCATCCCTGACCTGGGCGACGATCTTCTTCGCCGCATCCTCAAGATCGTTGGCGGCAACGATCGGCAAACCCGATTCGGCAAGGATCTTCTTGCCGAGATCCACATTGGTGCCTTCGAGACGCACCACCAGAGGCACATGAAGGCTGACCTCGCGGGCGGCACTGACCACCCCCTCGGCAATCACGTCGCAGCGCATGATGCCACCGAAGATGTTGACAAGGATCCCCTCCACATGGGGATCGGAAAGGATCAGCTTGAAGGCGGTGGTCACGCGCTCCCGGGTGGCGCCGCCACCGACATCGAGAAAGTTGGCCGGCGCGCCGCCATGCAGCTTGATGATGTCCATGGTCGCCATCGCAAGACCGGCGCCATTGACCATGCAGCCGATATTGCCGTCGAGCTTGATGTAGTTCAGATCATGCTTGGACGCCTCAAGCTCGGACGGATCTTCCTCGTCCTCATCGCGGAGCTCGACGATGTCGCTGTGACGAAACAGGGCGTTGTCATCGAAGGCGATCTTCGCATCGAGGGCCAGAATCTTCCCGTCCCGGGTGACGACCAGCGGATTGATCTCGGCCAGGGCGCAATCCATCTCGACGAAGGCCCGGTAGAAATCGAGCATGAAGCGGGTGCCGCTGCGGACGCTTTCCCCGGAAAGACCAAGGCCGAACACCAGGCGACGGGCATGAAAGGGCTGCATTCCCACCGCCGGATCGATCGCCACGCGATGGATCTTGTCCGGGGTTCGGGCCGCGACCTCCTCGATGTCCATCCCGCCTTCGGTGGAGGCCATCAGAGTGACCATGCCGCTGCTCCGATCCACAAGGATTCCCAGATACAGCTCGCGGGCGATGTCGCAGCCTTCTTCCACATAGAGACGCTTGACCTCGCGCCCCTCGGGGCCGGTCTGATGGGTGACAAGCTGCATGCCGAGCATCTGCTTGGCGAGATCGCGAACCTCGCGCGGGGAACGGGCCAGCTTGACGCCGCCGCCCTTGCCGCGGCCGCCGGCATGAATCTGGGCCTTCACCACCCAGACCGATCCGCCGAGATCCTTGGCAACCTTTTCGGCTTCCTTTGGCGTATAGGCCACATTGCCGCCAGGCACGGGAATTCCGTATCCAGCAAGCAGCCGCTTCGCCTGATATTCATGAATGTTCATGGAAATGACGGGTTCGGGCGTGGAATTCCGCGCGGATTGAAAGAGAAAAGAGGATCGGGACGAATGCCCCGGAACCGACTGCGGGGCACTTTATCACTGCCGCATGGCGACGCAATGGCTAATTTTCAAAGCTAATACTATGCGCCCCTGAAATCGACCCTGTGCAAGGAGAAGGGCAAGACGAGGGACAAGGCGAGGGGCAAGGAAAGGGGCGAGGAGAAGGCGCCGGAATCAGCCGATATTCCCGGAACACGCCCCGCCCCTGGCGAAAGATTTTCACGTCTTGGGAGCAGCCTTTTTCGGAGCAGCCTTTTTCGGAGCGGCCTTCTTCAGCTTGGCGAGGGCTGCGGCCAGTTCGCGCACCGCGCCCACCGAGGCATTGAAGGCTTTCCTCTCGCTGGCGGAGAGAGGTATCTCGACGATTCGCTCGACCCCGCCGGCGCCGATCACCACCGGCACCCCGACATACAGGCCCTTGACCCCATAGGGACCATCCAGATAGGCGGCGCAGGGCAGCACCCGCTTCTTGTCCTTCAGGTAGCTTTCGGCCATCTGGATCGCCGAGGACGCCGGCGCATAGAAGGCCGACCCGGTCTTCAGCAGGCCGACAATCTCGGCCCCGCCGTCGCGGGTGCGCTGAACAATGGCATCGAGGCGCTTCTTCGTGGTCCAGCCCATCTTCACCAGATCCGGAAGAGGAATGCCGGCGACGGTGGAATAGCGGGGCAGCGGCACCATGCTGTCGCCATGGCCGCCAAGAACGAAGGCGGTCACATCCTCGACCGAGACCTTGAACTCTTCGGCCAGGAAATGACGGAAGCGGGCAGAATCGAGAATCCCGGCCATGCCCACAACCCGGTTATGGGGAAGGCCCGAGGCATCGCGCATCACCTGAACCATCACATCGAGCGGATTGGTGATGACAATGACAAAGGCATCCTTCGCATGGGTGCGGATCGCCTTGCCGACGGTTTCGATGATTCCCGAATTGATGCCCAGAAGATCATCGCGGCTCATGCCCGGCTTGCGGGCGATACCAGCGGTCACGATGACCACATCGGCGCCGCGGATTTCGGAATAGGCGTTGATTCCCTTCAAGCCTGCATCGAATCCCTCGACCGGGGCGGACTGGGCCAGATCAAGGGCCTTGCCCTGGGGCAGGCCTTCGACGATATCGAACAGCACGATATCGCCAAGCTCTTTCAGTCCGGCCAGATGAGCCAGAGTTCCGCCGATATTGCCGGCGCCGATCAATGCGATTTTGTGACGGGCCATGGAATCCCCCAGAAGTCGCCCCCATGCGGGGGCCGTGTGGATGCGATGCCCGTCTCCCCTGCGACCGTGGCCCGGTCGGGTTACGGGACGGCATTGTGTAACCGGATTTCGTCCGCCGTTCAACATCGCCCGCCGGCCGGGGGTATCTTGCCCCGGCCGCGCCGATCACATCTCGATCACCACATGGCCCTCGCCGGAACGGCTCTCGGCGAAACCATGGGCCTCGGCCAGATCTGCCAGCGGAAAGCAGCCGGCGATCCTGTGGATCAGGCCATCCCCGGCGGCGGCCTCGTTGATGGCCCTTGCCGCCGCATCCATGGCCGCTTCCGGCATGGTGTAGCAGAAGACGAAATGGAGGCTCATGTTTCGCGCCCGCCTCGGGGAGACTGTCAGAACCGGGCGTGGCACCCGGGCCGAAGCATAGGAAACGATGGATCCGTGTTCGGCCAGGATCCGCTCATTGACCGGAAGGTTGCCGCCGAACTCGACCTCGCAGATCAGGTCGACGCCGTGGCCGCCGGTCCGTTCCAGGATCGCCGGGGCCAGATCCTCACGCTCCCGATCAAGCACCGTCCAGGCACCAAGCCGGGCCACGGCCCTGATCGTTTCCGCGCCCCGGGCCGCCGCGATCACGCGCGCTCCGGCCCGGGCGGCAAGCTGCACGCAATAGGCCCCGACCCGGCTTGCGGCGCCGGGCACATAGACCCACCGCCCCGCGGGGGTTCCTGTCACGGTCACCACCCGATGCGCCGTCATCAGCGGAATGCCGAAGCAGGCGCCTTCGGTGAAGCTGACCCCTTCGGGCAGGGGACGAACCTGAAAGGCGGGAAGAACGATCCGCTCGGCGGCGGTACCGAAGGCCCGCCCATGCTGGGCATTGAACACCCAGACCCGATCGCCCGGGGCGAAGCCGGACACCCCTTCTCCCAGGGCTTCCACTAGACCTGCCCCGTCGGAATGGGGAACGATTCTGGGAAAGGCCATGGGATTGCGGGTATCGGCGCGGCGCTTCACATCGGACGGGTTGATGCCGGAGGCATGCAGCCGGACCAGAACCTCGCCCGGGCCGGGGCGGGGATCCTCCATCCTGCCCACGACCAGCACTTCGGACGCCGCCCCGGTGCGCTCATACCAGCCGGCACGCATGGTTCATGGCCTCTGCTGGCGATCAGGACAGGACATCGAGACCGATATCCACCGCCGGCGCCGATTGCGTCATCCTGCCGGACGAGATGAAATCCACCCCTGTTTCCGCCTTGGCCCGCACCGTGTCGAGCCGGACCCCGCCGGAACACTCGATGCGGCAGCGGCCGGCAACGATCTTCACCGCCTCGCGCAGCATTCCCACATCCATGTTGTCGAGCAGGATCATGTCCACGCCGCTTTCGGCGGCCTCCGCCACCTGCTCCAGGGTATCGCATTCCACCTCGATCACCGTCAGTGCCGGGGTCGCCCGCTTGGCGGCGGCCACCGTCGCGGTAAGGCTGCCGATGGCGGCGATGTGGTTGTCCTTGATCAGAACCCCGTCGTCGAGCCGGATCCGATGGTTGCGCGCCCCGCCGATGAAGCTTGCGTATTTTGCAAGGTTGCGCAGCGAGGGAATCGTCTTGCGGGTATCGATCATGGTGCAGCCGGTGCCCTCGATCGCCTCGACATAGCGCCGAACCTCGGTGGCAATGCCCGACAAGTGCTGAAGGATGTTGAGCGCCGTGCGCTCGGCCGCCAGAAGGGCCCGCGCATTGCCGGAAACGACCGCCAGAACGGTTCCTTTGGCAACCTTGTCGCCATCGGTGACCTGCGGATCGATCTCCAGATCCTCGACCAGAACGGCAAGGGTCTGCATGGCGATGTCGAGCCCGCAGACCACCAGCTCCTGGCGGGCGACCATGGCGCCGCGGAAAGACGCATCGGCCGGGATCGTGATCATCGAGGTCAGATCCCCGCGGCCGATATCCTCGTCCAGCGCGCGGGCGATGAAGTCTTCGATTTCCCCGGGATTCAGATGCATGGCGAACTCCTTCGGCGGCTAGGGGGCCGGATGGCCCGGATGAAGCACGGACAGGGCCCCGCGCGAAGCGGCTCATCCGCTGCGAGGCGGGGCCGGATCTGGCGGATCGGATGAAGCGGGACGTTCTTGAGACGGCCGGGCCTCATGGCCCGCCCGGGTCACATGATCCAGGGCTTTGTACTCCCGGCTCTGCATCTCGATCAACCGTGAGACGGTACGGGCAAAGGCGAAGGCGACATCGCCGCTGGGATACAGGGCCTCGGGCCGGGCCTCGGCGGAGCAGACCAGCTTCACCCGATGCTCGTAGAGAGCATCGATCAGGGTCACGAAGCGTGCTGCCCTGTCGCGCTGCTCCGGCCTCAGCGCGGGAATGCCCGAGATCAGGACACTGTGATAGGCATTGGCGATGGCCAGGTAATCGGCGGCCCCGAGCGGGCGGCCGCAAAGCTCCTCGAAGGTGAACCAGGCCACCCCGCGGGCGGCGCGCGGCACGGTCAGCACCCGCCCCTGCACGGAAAGGGTATCCTCGCCACTTTCCGCCGCATCCCCGTTGTCATCGATCAGCTTGCGGAAGATCCCGTCCAGCGAGGCTTCCGCCGCCGCATCGGCCGGGGTGAAATAGACCTCGAGCGAGGCCAGCCGGGCCATCCGGTAATCCTGTTCGCCGTCAAGATGCAGAACCTTCAGCCGGCGCTTGAGCAGGGCGATGAACGGCAGGAAGCGCTCACGCTGCAGACCGTCGCGATAGAGATCGTCAGGGGCCAGATTCGAGGTGGCGACCATCACCACGCCGCGCTCGAACAGGGCCGTGAACAGGCGCGAGAGAATCATGGCATCGGCCACGTTGGTCACCTGAAACTCGTCGAAGCAGAGAAGCCACGTCCTGCGCGCGACATCCTCGGCAATGCGGATCAGGGGGTCGGTGTCCCCGGCCGGGCTTCTGCTGCGGCGCCAGGCATGAAGCCTTTCATGCACCTCCAGCATGAAGGCATGAAAATGAACCCGTCGGCGATGCCGTTGTGCCACGGGAACGGTGCGGAAAAACAGATCCATCAGCATCGATTTGCCACGCCCGACGCCGCCATGCAGGTAAAGCCCACATGGCGCCACCGCCGCACCCGGAGGCGGGGCGGCCTTTGCGCCCCGTCGCCGGACGAGGCCCAGCCGCGCAAGAATGGCCCCCATGCGCCCGCCCGAAGCCCGGCGCGGCCGGTATCCGGCAAGGGATCGGGACAGGGCCTCAAGGGCTTCCATGACCTGGGCCTGGCCCGGATCGGCGGCAAGACCTTCATCCTGCAGCAGGGCCCGATAGGCGGAAAGCGGGGTTGTCGGCATGGCGGCGGGATCAATCTCGGGAAGAAGGACGGCCCGGCCCGGTGACGGCCGGTGCCTGATGGCGTGTGCGCGAGAGAATATAGAGGTTCGCGCCGATGATCACCGCTGCGCCGGCAAAGGTCCAGAGTCCGGGAAACTCGTTGAACAGGGCATAGCCCCAGGCCACCGCGAAGATCAGGCGAACATATTCGAACGGTTCGACCACTGTCGCCTCACCGGCACGCAGGCTGTGAACGATGCAGGTCTGCGCCGCCGCCCCAAGACCGCCCATCAGCGCCAGCAGGGCAAGTTCCATGAGGTTCGGCGTCACCCAGACGAAAAGGGTCGGAGGCAACAGAAGAAGGGTCGAGACCACGCTGTACCAGATCATGATGGTCATCGGTTCCTCGGTGGTGGCCAGCCGCTTGACGCAGACATGCGCAAGACAGAAGAACAGCGCCGATGCCAGCGCCGCCAGCGCCCCAAGCTCCCAGACCCCGCCGAAGCCCGGCCGAACCATGAGCAGGACACCCAGAAACCCCACCAGGGTTGCCAGCGCCCGGCGGCGGCGGATCGCCTCGCCCAGCAGCAGGACCGCCACCACGATCATGAACAGCGGCCGGGTGAAGGAAATGGCCGTGGCATCGGCCAGGGAAATGGTGGTGATGGCGTAGAAGACACAGAAGCTGGCCATCGCCCCGAGCGCGGCGCGCAACAGATGAAGACCAACCCGGCGCGTCTTGAATCCGGCCGGGCCCAACCGCATCACGAAGGGCAGGATGGCCGGAACCGCAAACAGGGCGCGGAAGAAGGTGAGTTCCACGCTGTGAAAAGTTTCGCCCAAAGCCTTGCCGACCGCCTGCATCGAGGAAAAGGCCACGGTGGAGGCCATCATCCACAGCGCCCCGCGCATGTTGCCCGGCAGGGCTTCGAACCGCTGACGAAGAAGGGCGGGCTTCAGAATCATCGTGGAGGCCGCTGCTCTTGAGATCGCGTCGCCGGGGATCGCATTTCTGGCTGTGCCCGGGATACGGCTTCGGCGCGGGCCTGACGCTGGGCAACATAGAGGGTCGCGCCGATGATGATCGCCGATCCGGTGATTGTCCAGGCATCGGGGAAGGTTGCGAAGAGGATGATATCGAAGGCGATGGCATACAGCAGGCGGCCATAATCGAAGGGCATCAGGGCGGTCGCTTCACCCGCCCGGAAGCCCATGGTGATCAGCCCCTGGCCTGCGGCATAGAGAACCCCTGTCAGGATCAGCCAGGCGAATTCCGCGGCACTGGGGGTCACCCAGACCAGGGCCGCCGGAAGGGCGCCGACCGCCGTCGAGATCACCAGGTAATAGAACACCACGGTCAGCGGCGAATCCACGCCCGCCGCCTTCTTCAGGAAGACATGGGCGGAGGCATGACACAGGGTGGAGAAGACAAGAACGGCCAGGGGCAGGGAGATCCCATCGATCACCGGGCGGGCGACGATCAGGACGCCGAGAAAGCCGACACAGATCGCGGTCCAGCGCCGCCAGCGCACCCGTTCGCCCAAAAACAGCACCGCGAGGACAACCAGGAACAGAGGCCGGGTGAAGGTGATCGCCGTCACCACGGCAAGAGACAGATGCGCCAGGGCGTAGTAGACACAGACCTGACCGACGCCGCCCAGAAGTCCCCGCCCGAGATGCAGACCGGGTCTTCGGGTTCGCACGATCGAAGGGCCCGCCCGCAGAAGCAGCGGCACCAGAAAGGGCAAGGCCAGAAGGCAACGGAAGAAATTGATCTCGAAGGGATGGATGGTCGCTGTCAGCTCCTTGGCCACCGCCATCGCGCATGTGAAGCAGAAACCGCCAAGCAGCATCCACAGGCCGCCGCGCAGATTGCCGGGGATCGCCACCCAGCGGCCTTCGATCCGCCTGCACGAAGCGGCCACGGCCTTCGGCAGGAAAATCCGGCCGAACCCCACCTAAAGCGATGAAAGCAGCGCAAGCGCGGCTTTTGTCGAAGCCGCATCGGCGGCCGCATCGTAGGATGGCCGCCCCTTGCCGGTGAAGCCGTGCACGCAGCCGGGATAGACGTGAACGCGCACCCCGGGCTTGCCTTCCAGGGCGGCGCGTGTTGCCTCCACCTCCGCCATCGGGATCGAGGGATCGCTGTCGCCGACATGGATCGACAAGGGGCAGGCGAGCCGGTCGGCCTCGTCGAGGTTGAGCCCGATCTTGGTGCCGTGAAAGGAGACCCCGCCCTCGACCCCGAGGCGGGTTCCCGCCAGATAGGCATAGCGCCCGCCGAAGCAATAGCCGAAGACGACAACCTTGCCGTTGCACGCCGCATCCTTGCGCAGCCAGGCCACGGCATCGCCCAGATCGGCCACGCCCTGATCCACATCGAATCCCGCGTAGCGGGCCTGCGCCTTGTCCCGATCCTCGCCCTCGCGGCCAAGAGGGCCGGGAATGCTGCGCCAGAACAGATCGGGCACCAGCACCGGATAGCCCTTCTCCGCATAGAAGGCCATGATATCGCGGGTGCCTTCATCAAGGCCGAAGATCGCCGGGACAAGCACGATCCCCGGCGCCTTCGCGGCTGCCGCCTGAGGACGCAGGATCTCCGCAGGCATGGCGCCGCCATCGGCCGTTGTGATCGAAAGGCTTTCGTGCATCGGCAGTCTCCCCCTCCGGCACGGGCCCCGGCAAGGGCGCGCTGGACCTCGTTGTGACGGCTCTCTCCCGCGCCCTAGCGCCGCTGGACCATCAGCTGCTTGATCTCGCCGATCGCCTTGGCCGGATTCAACCCCTTGGGACAGGTGTTGGTACAGTTCATGATGGTATGGCAACGATACAGGCGGAACGGATCCTCCAGCGCATCGAGCCGTTCGCCGGTATGCTCGTCGCGGGAATCGGCAATCCAGCGATAGGATTGCAGCAGGATGGCCGGGCCGAGGAAGCGGTCGCCGTTCCACCAGTAGCTCGGGCAGGCGGTGGAGCAGCAGAAACAGAGGATGCATTCCCAAAGCCCATCGAGCTTCTTGCGCTCTTCCGGAGACTGGAGCCGTTCCCCCCGGGTCGGGGCCGGGGTTTCCGTCTTGAGCCATGGCTCGATCGAGGTGTACTGGGCATAGACCGTCGAAAGATCGGGCACCAGATCCTTCATCACCTTCATGTGGGGAAGCGGGGTGATCTTCACCTCGCCCTTGATGTCGGAAATCGCCTTGGTGCAGGCCAGGGTGTTGGTGCCATCGACATTCATGGCGCAGGACCCGCAGACCCCCTCGCGGCAGGAACGGCGGAAGGTCAGGGTCGGGTCGATCTCGTTCTTGATCTTGATCAGGGCATCAAGAACCATCGGCCCGCAGCTGTCGAGATCCACCTCGAAGGAGTCGAGGCGAGGATTTTCCCCGGTATCGGGATCCCAGCGATAGACCTTGAAGGTGCGAAGGGTTCCCCCGCCGGAGGAAGACGTGTGGCTCTTGCCTTCGGTCACACGGGAATTTCTGGGCAGCGCGAGTTCAACCATCAGACAGGTCCTGTTCCCCGACTCACTAGTAGACCCGCTCCTTGGGCGGGATGGATTCGATATCCTTGCTGAGCGGCTCCAGATGCACCGGCCGATACGCCAGCCGCACCGCGCGAGGACCATCGTAATAGCCGACCGTGTGCTTCATCCAGGCCGCATCGTCCCGGTCGGGAAAATCCTCATGGGCGTGGGCGCCCCGGCTTTCCTTGCGGGCTTCGGCGCTGTGCAGGGTCACCACCGCCTGGCTCATCAGATTGTCCAGCTCGAGGGTTTCCACAAGATCGGAATTCCAGATCATCGAACGATCCGCGACCGAGAGATCGTCCAGCCCCTCGGCTGAGGCGCCGATCAGCGCCACGCCTTCCTTCAGCACCTCGGCAGTGCGGAAAACGGCGCAGTTGTTCTGCATCACCTTCTGCATGCGCTGGCGAAGTTCGGCCGTCGGCGTTCCTCCGTCGGCATGGCGGAGACGGTCGAGCCGGGCAAGCCCGGCCTCGCCATCGGAAGGCTTGAGCCCGATGGGCGCCGAGGAGGGCTTCACCGTCTCGCGGGCACGAAGCGCGGCGGCGCGCCCGAAGACGATGATGTCGAGCAGCGAATTGCAGCCCAGCCGGTTGGCCCCATGCACCGAAACGCAGGCCGCCTCGCCGATGGCCATGAGGCCGGGCACCACGCGATCCGGATCATCGGCGGTCGGGTTGATGACCTCGGCATGATAATTGGTGGGAATGCCGCCCATGTTGTAATGCACCGTCGGCAGCACGGGGATCGGCTCACGCGTCACATCGACACCGGCAAAGA
Organism: Alphaproteobacteria bacterium; assembly: GCA_050480665.1. Classification (GTDB taxonomy): domain Bacteria; phylum Pseudomonadota; class Alphaproteobacteria; order SMXQ01; family SMXQ01; genus JBJHAU01. The sequence goes on from JBJHAU010000001.1 coordinate 13,594, forward strand.
TTTTGGCCGTCTCGGAAATGCCGGGCAGGCGTTCATGCAAAAGATCGGCGTCGAGATGCTCGAGGTGCAGATAGATGTGATCCTTCTCGGGCCCGACCCCGCGGCCTTCGCGGATCTCGATGGTCATGGAGCGCGAGACCACATCGCGCGAGGCCAGATCCTTCACCGTGGGGGCGTAGCGTTCCATGAAACGCTCGCCCTCGGCATTGGTGATGTAGCCGCCCTCGCCGCGCGCCCCTTCGGTGATCAGGCAACCGGAGCCATAGATGCCGGTGGGGTGGAACTGGATGAACTCCATGTCCTGCAACGGCAGGCCGGCACGCAGCACCATGGCATTGCCGTCGCCGGTGCAGGTATGGGCCGAGGTGCAGGAGAAATAGGCGCGGCCGTAACCGCCGGTCGCCAGCACAGTCAGGGGTGCCGAGAAGCGGTGGATGGTGCCATCTTCGAGGTTCCAGGCAATCACCCCCCGGCAGGCCCCGTCCTCGGTCATCATCAGGTCGAGGGCAAAATATTCGACGAAGAACTGGGCCTTGTGCTTGAGCGACTGTTGATAGAGCGTGTGCAGGATCGCATGGCCGGTCCGGTCGGCTGCGGCACAGGCGCGATGGGCGAGCTTCTCGCCATAATTCACCGTGTGCCCCCCGAAGGGCCGCTGGTAGATCTTGCCCTCTTCGGTGCGCGAGAAGGGCACCCCGAAATGCTCCAGCTCGGTGATCGCGGCAGAGGCCTCGCGCACCATGTATTCGATGGCATCCTGATCGCCCAGCCAGTCCGAGCCCTTCACCGTGTCGTACATGTGGAAGCGCCAGTCATCCTCGCCCATGTTGCCGAGCGAGGCGCCGACGCCGCCCTGGGCGGCCACCGTATGGCTGCGGGTGGGAAACACCTTGGTGATGCAGGCCGTGTTGAGCCCCGCGGCCGTCATGCCAAGGGTGGCGCGCAATCCTGCACCCCCGGCGCCGATCACGATGACGTCGAAATGGTGGTCGATGATCTCGTAGCTTTTCTGCATCACATCAATGTCCGAGAGAAATCTTGAGAACCGCGTAGATTCCGGCAAGGGCCGCCACCACCGAACCGAGCTTCACGGCAATCACCAGGGCGAAGCGGGCCGCCTCTGCATGCACGTAATCCTCGATCACCACCTGAAGGCCGAGCTGAAGGTGATGAAACCCGGCAGCCAGAAGCAGGATCATGGCCACCGCCGCAACCGGGCCGGACAGCCAGGCCACAACCTCGCCATGGGAGGCTCCCGCCATGGCGACGAGCGAGACGGCAAACCAGAAGACCAGAGGGACCAGAGCCACCGCCGTGATCCGCTGAATCCACCAGTGGCCGGCCCCGTCATGGGCCGAGCCCAGACCGCGGACCCGGCCAAGACGGCTTCGGAAGGAGTCTCCACGCATCGATCAGGCCCCCGTCAGCAAGGCAACGACCCAGGCCAGGATCGTCAGCAGGAAGGATGCTCCCACAACGGCCCAGCCGGACCGGCGGGCCACCGGCAGGGAAAAGCCCATGCCGATATCCCAGAACAGGTGCCGGATGCCGTTGCAGAGATGATAGAACAGCGCCCAGGTGAACCCGAACACCACCACCTGACCCGGCCAGGACTGCACAAGCCCCTGCACCGTGGCGAAGGCCCCGGCGCCGGAGGCCGCCGCCACCAGCCAGACCACCAGGCCCACCGCGCCAAGGCCAAGGGCCACGCCGGTGATCCTGTGCAGGATCGACAGCACCGAGGTGATCTGGGGACGGTAAACCTGAAGATGCGGGGAAAGAGGCCGGTTGTCATGTGCCATGGGGGCAGGAAACTCCATTGATGGCCATTGCCGATGGCCCTTGCGAACGGCAAAACGGCAGAACAGCCCGTGCCGACAGCCCTCGCCGAGGGCTCAGACCGATGGCCCCCGCTGTGAACCATGACGCGCCGGATGTCTCCCAATCCGATCGCGCAGGGGAAGGGGCGGGATTTCGGAACCGACTTCCGAAGCCGCATCGCGCGGAACCGGGAACGCCACCATGGGCAGGGCCGGGGGCCAGGCCACAGGCAGAACCGGAGACAAGGCGTGGGGTTTCGTTTAGACCCATGCGATTTACGAGTCAACGCCCACAATGGTTCATTCTGGCGGTTTGCCGCAACGCGACAGGGCAACGGTTTTCCGCAACGGCATCCTGTGGCGCAAGGCGCGAGGCACGCCACGGCCCCCACACCCGCCCCCCCACCCGGTGGTCGGCTTCTTGGCAAGAGGGTCAGCCCTACGCCACGGCCCCCCCACCCGGTGACACCGCCCGAGAGCATCCGCAAGGGATTTCACGGATTGCGACAAGACACGCAGCAGGCTGCCTTCGCGAAGAGGTAACGGAAGGGCTTTTTTCCAGCCGGGCGAACCCCATCCATGAAGCCATGAGGGAGGCATGGCGACGACCCCTCGAAGACTTCCTTTCAAATCAAGGGGCTGGAGCCCGGCCCGTGAAGGCCTGTGGGCAGTTCTGTGGGAAAGATGTGACCAGATTGTGGACAGCGCGGATTCTGTGCACAGGATTCTCTGCGGCCGCACGGCATTTTTCTTGCCCCTGCGCCGCGGCGCGCGCACCCTGATTGCAGTACAGTGAGGTCACGAACCGACAAGGATCGCACGCCGTGGTATTCGGGGGGACGCCCGGAAACGCGTGCGGGAGACCGGTTCGAAGGTCGGGAGAATGGTCGGAGGCACTGGCCGGTTTTCCTGACCTGGTCTGGCGGTTCAGACGGGTGATCCGGCCCAGCCGGGTTCTGTCGATCCCCGAGCCCACCTGCCAGGGTGGGCGCCGCCATGCCGGGGGGCATGTTTTCGCCGCCTTGCCCGGATCAACCGGGAAAGGCAGGGTCAGGCAGGCCAGAGAGCACGCTTCCCGGTGGACAGGCCCCTTGCGGGGCGCGCGCCGAGGGGTTTCCTGATGCGCCGGGCCGAAAGGGCCGGTGCGGAATCGAGCCCCGGAAGCTGCGCCGATGTCCGCCGCCCAGGCTGTATGCGAGGCACCGGGAGGATGGCTCAACCTCCTCCCGGTGCCTTTTTTTCTCACGGTGCCTTTTTTCTCCGACCTGCCCTTTTCCCGCCTCGACCACTGTTTCGTCCGAAGGGCCTTTGGGCCCGGCTTTCGCGCGAAGGATCGGCCGGAAACCCGGGCCCGATACGGGCGGCTTCTATCTTGCCCCGGATCACCCCTCGTTTTCGGCCTTTCTGGCGTCCAGCATGTCGGCCATGGCCACCAGACGCCGCGCATCCTCGACATGAAGGGCTTCCACCATCCGCCCGTCGAGAACGGCCACCCCCTTGCCTTCGGCCCGGGCGGATTCGAAGGCGGCGATGATCCGCCGGGCATCCTCCACCCGTTCCGGGACGGGTCCGAAGGCGGCATTGGCCGGGGCGATCTGGCAGGGATGAATCACCTGCTTGCCATCGAACCCAAGCATCCGGCCTTGCGCGCAGGAGGCCTCGAATCCCGGCCCGTCCCGGAAGGGCGGAAAAACCCCGTCGAGAATTCCAAGCCCATGGGCCCGCGCCGCCATCAGGGTCTGTTCCAGCGCATAGAGCATCGCGGTGCGGGGTGGACTGCCATCGGCCCGCAATTCGGTGGCCAGATCCTCCAGCCCCATGCAGAACAGGCGCAGGGCCGGATGGCTTGCGGCGATTTCGGCAGCCGCCAGAATGGCCCGCGCGGTTTCCATCATCGCCCACAGCGCTGGCGCGCCCTCCGAACGGCCCAGCCTGTCGCCCAACCGGCGAAGGGTTTCGGGATCGGTCACCTTGGGCACCAGAAGCGCATCCACCGGGGCCGAAGCGAAGGCCTCGCAATCCGCCTGGCCCCAGGGGGTGTCGGGCGCATTGATCCGCACCACCCGTTCCCGGTCGCCATAGCCCCCTGCCGTCAGCGCGTCGAGAATGGCGGAACGGGCTTCATCCTTGGCATCGGGCGCGACCGAATCCTCGAGATCGAAGATCAGGACATCGGCATCAAGGCTTCGCGCCTTGTCATGGGCGCGCCGGTTCACACCCGGCAGATACAGCGCGCTGCGCCGGGGCCGGAAGGCAGGAGAGGATGTGTGCGAAGAGGGATTCATGAGAGACAGGCTCCGGTTGCGCCAAGGACCGATGAGGGCTCGACAATCCATGCCAGCCTAGCCTTCGCCCGCGACCGGGGCAACCGGGGTGCCATACAGGAGCGCCCTGTTGCGTGATGTGTGGCATGATGTGTGGTGTCATGTGCGGTGTCATGCAAGGGACCACGGGGGCGCCGCCGGGGAAGGTTCGGGATCGCTTGCGCGGCTGTTGTGTCGGCCTTCCGGGAAGGCTAAGAATGTCTGTCTCCGAACGCGGGACGGAAAACAGGGAAAGCGTCCTGACCGCATGTTCATCGCGGAGTTTTTCATCAAGGGCCTGATCGTGGGCTTTCTCGTGGCGGCGCCGATCGGGCCTGTCGCCGTGATGTGCATCCACCGCACCTTGAATCATGGGCGGCTTTCCGGCCATGTCTGCGGTCTTGGAGCCAGCTTCGCCGATACCGTGCTCGGCGCCATAGCCGCCCTGGGACTTGGCTTCCTTGCCCATGAAATCGTCGCCAACCAGAACTGGCTACGGCTGGTGGGCGGGGCGGTTCTCTGCCTTCTGGGGCTGCGCATGGTCTTTGCCCGCCGGCTTTCGGGACGCACCAAGGCCCAGGAAATGGCTGAAACCCTGGCCGAAGCCAAAGGGCTGCGCCATCCCGCAGCCGGGCGTCAGGGGTTCGACGCCCATTTCGGCAATTTCGCCTCGGCCTTTGTCGTGATGTTGACCAACCCGGTCACCCTGTTTTCCTTCATCGCCCTGTTCGCGGCGATCGACATCGGCCGCATCGGCGAGGAGCTGCGCTGGGGCGGCGCCCTGGTGCTGGGCATCTTCGCAGGGAGCGTCCTGTGGTGGAGCCTTCTGACCCTGTTATCGAGCCTGTTCCGCCATCATCTGGGCAGCGACGGGCTGTTGTGGATCAACCGCGTTTCAGGGGCGCTGATCCTGGCCTTCGGCATGGTTGTCCTGTTCTGGCCGGCGACCCTTGATGAGTTGCGCGGGCTCGACATCTGACCACGGCTGACCACGACCTTCCCGGCCGTGCCCTTCCTGCCCCGGGACTGACCCGCCATCGCGCATCCGCAAGGCCGGGCAGGGATGCGGATTCCGGCCGTCAGGAATCCAGATAGGATTCCGCCAGAAGTTCGGCGATCTGCACCGCGTTCAGGGCCGCGCCCTTGCGCAGGTTGTCCGACACCACCCACAGGCTCAACCCATGCTCGACCGAGGCATCCTCGCGAAGTCTCGACACATAGACGGCATCATGGCCGGCCGATTCCACAGGGGTCACGTAGCCTTCATCGGCCCGATGGTCGATCACCACCACCCCGGGCGCCTCGCGAAGGATTTCGCGCGCCTCGTCGGCCGAAAGCGGCGCTGCCATCTCGATATGGATCGCCTCGCCATGGGCGACGAAAGTCGGCACCCGCACGCAGGTCGCCTGAACGCGAATTTCGGGATCGAGAATCTTCGCGGTCTCGACCCGCATCTTCCACTCCTCCTTGGTCGATCCATCCTTCATGAAGACATCGATATGCGGAATCACGTTGAAGGCGATCTGCTTGGTGAAAGCCGCCTTCGAGACGGGATCGTTGACGAAGATTCCCCGGGTCTGGTTGAACAGCTCGTCCATCGCCGCCTTTCCGGCACCCGAAGTCGACTGATAGGTATCGACGACAATCCGGCGAATGCCCGCGGCATCATGCAGCGGTTTCAGCGCGACCACCATCTGGATGGTCGAGCAGTTGGGATTGGCGATGATGTTCCTTGCCCGGAAACCGGCGATGGCCTCCGGGTTGACCTCGGGCACCACAAGGGGCACCTCGGGATCCATCCGGAAATGCGATGAATTGTCGATGACCACGCAACCGGCCGCCGCCGCCCTCGGCGCATGCTCCCTGGCCACGCCGCCGCCTGCGGAAAACAGGGCGATATCGGTTCCGGAAAAATCGAAGGTCGCAAGGTCGCGGGCCTTCAGGGTCTTGCTGTCCCCGAAGGACACCGCCTTGCCGATCGAGCGTGACGAGGCCAGCGCCACCACCTCGTCCACAGGGAAATCCCGTTCATCGAGTGTCTGCAGCATTTCGCGTCCGACATTGCCGGTGGCACCGACAACGGCAACCTTGTAGGCCATGATATTCGTTTGCTCCTCAGATTCCTGATCTCTCGGATGGGTTTCGATTCTTCGGTTCTGATGCGCTTTTGGCTCTGATACGGATGTTCCGAAACCCGTTCCGCCCGGGCTTCCGGCCCCGTGATTCCGGTTCAGCGCTTCCGGTGTCGTGCTTCCGGCAAGAATCCTGTCAGGGCCTCGCCGGGCCTGGATACTCTCTGGAGATACTCTCCGGGCTGCCCGAAACGGAGACGCCCGCACGACAGACCATCGCACGGGCACCGAAAGAGGGGATAAGACTAACGGATGACGATGGGAAACACAAGGCCGACTCCGGGAACGGGGCGGCATTCCCTCGCCTTCGCCTTCCCTTTGCTTTCCTTGCTCCCCCCCTTCCCGATCCCGTTTCCCTCCTCTTCGCCCCCATGGCGCCAGAACGACACCGAAGGATACGGGAAGGATACGGGAACCGGAATGAACGACGAGGGACAGAACAGATACAGATCACGAAGGGAAGGGACGGGGCAGGCTTCCCCCAGGCTTCAACCAAGCTTCTTTCAGGGAGCCCCCGCTCCCGAAAACCCGCCCCGTTGCCGGATGAACAGCTCAGACGAAATAGAAATCATTGGCCGTGAGCTGCGAGGCCTTCACCCCCACCAGCGTGACATGGTCGCCACCGCCGAAATCGATACGGCTGTGATTGCCGAGATCGATGATGGTGAGATCGCCGAAGCCGGCAAGCCCATGATCGCGGACGTCGACGATGTCGCTGCCCTGGTTGAAATCCAGAATCACATCGGCAGAACCGCCCGGCGAGAACACGAAGCCGTTCATTCCGCCGCCACCCCACATCATGTCATTGCCGGTGCCGCTGAAGATCCAGTTGTCGCCCGCACCGCCGAACAGCATGTTGTTGCCGGCATCGCCCCACAGGGCATCATCGCCCGTCCCGGCGAACAGCCAGTCGTCGCCGGAACCACCCATCAGATAGTTCCAGCCCTCGATACCGAAGATCCAGTCGTTGCCGGCATTGCCGAACAGCCAGTCATCGCCAGAACCGCCGAACACCCAGTCGTCGCCGGCCTCGCCATAAAGGACATTGTCGCCTTCCTGGGCAAACAGCCAGTCGTTGCCAGCGCCGCCATAAAGGTAATCATTGCCGGAACCGGCGAACATCCAGTCGTTGCCGGCGCCGCCCCAGGCGCTGTCATCGCCATCGCCGGCGAAGATCCAGTCGTCCCCGGCACCCCCGGAAAGCTCGTCATTGCCTGCGCCACCGAACAGCCAGTCATTGCCTTCACCGCCCCAGAGGCTGTCATTGCCATCGCCGCCGAACAGCCAGTCGTCGCCGGCACCGCCCACAAGCCAGTTCTCTCCCTCGCCGGCGAAGATCCAGTCGTCGCCCTCGCCACCCCGAAGGTCATCGTCGCCGGTGCCCCCGAACAGCCAGTCGTCGCCCGCACCGCCATCGAGGAAATTGTTGCCGGAACCGGCAAACAGCCAATCCTGTCCGGCACCGCCGTATAGGGAGTCGTTGCCCGCCCCGCCGAACAGCCAGTCATTGCCCGGACCGCCCTTGAGAACATCGTCCCCATCGAGGCCGAACATCACATCGTGGCCCTTGGTGCCCTTCAGCGCATCGTCGCCCTGGGTGCCATAGATCCAGTTGTGCGAACCCGAAGCGGAAGGGGTCAGGGCCGTGGTGGCCAGAACGACCGTCATCGGGTTGACCGCAAGCCAGCTTGAAATGCTCGGCTGAGGATCGCCCTTGAGGATGAAGTCGCTCTTGCTCAGATCCGACGGATCGACACCAAGCAGGGTGATGCTGCCGCCACCCCACTGGAAGGTGATGGTGGTGGCATAGCCATCGCCGTCGATCTTGACGTTGCTGAAATCGGAGATGTTCATCGGATGAAGGTTGATGCGATCTTCCCCCGGGGTGAAGTCGAGAATCAGATCATTGCTGCCCCAGGCCTTGACGAACACATCCTTTCCCGCACCGCCGAACAGGGTGTTGCTGCCCGCGCCGCCGATGATCAGATCATTGCCCGAGCCACCGAACAGCCAGTCATCGCCATGCCCGCCTTCAAGAACATTGTTGCCACCGACGCCGAACATCCAGTTCTCGCCGTTCCAGCTTTTCAGGTGATCGTTCCCCTCACCCCCGAAAATCCTGTCGTTGCCGCTGCCGCCGGTGATCGTGTTGTTGCCGGAGACGCCGAACAGCCAGTTTTCGCCGGCATGACTTGTGATGGTGTCGTTGCCGGTGCCGCCGAAGATCCAGTCGTTGCCGCTACCGCCCTCGATGGTGTTGTTGCCACCGACGCCGAACAGCCAGTTGTCGCCGGCGTGGCTCTTGATGAAGTCGCTGCCGGTGCCGCCGAACAGCCAATCAGTTCCGGTTCCGCCGGTGATCTTGTTCTCCCCGGCAACACCGAACATCCAGTTGTCCCCTGCATGGCTGTGCAGCTTGTCGTTGCCCTTGCCACCGAAGAGCATGTCGTTCCCGGTTCCACCGGTGATCGTGTTGTGTCCGCCGACGCCGAACATCCAGTTGTCGCCGGCCCAACTCGAGATCTTGTCGTTGCCAAGGCCGCCGAACAGCAGATCATTGCCGCTGCCGCCGCTGATCTGGTTCTTGCCATCGACACCGAACATGATGTTGTTGCCGGCCCAGCTCGAGAGCTTGTCGTTTCCGAATCCGCCCCACAGCCAGTCGTTGCCGGCACTTCCGCTGATCGCGTTGTTGCCGTCGGTTCCCCAGACGACCTTTCCGCCGCCAGGCTGCCATGAACCCGCGTTAAGGGTCGAGCCGTCACTTCCCCACAGGACCAGGCCATCAGGCATGGGATCGCTGAGCGCAGCCTGCTTGTTCGCCGCCGCGAGCTTCTCCGCCTCGGCCTGCTTTTCCGCCTCGGCCTTGCGCTCTTCCTCGGCCTTCCGCTTCTCTTCGGCCTTGCGCTCTTCCTCGGCCTTCCGCTTCTCTTCGGCCTTGCGTTCTTCCTCGGCCTTCCGCTTTTCCTCGGCCTTGCGTTCTTCCTCGGCCTTCCGCTTCTCTTCGGCCTTGCGCTCTTCCTCGGCCTTCCGCTTCTCTTCGGATTTCTTGTCTTCCTTGGTGCGATCATCGGCCTTGGCGCCCTTGAACAGGCCGCTCTTCAGGCCGCAGAACGCCAACACCAAGCCAACAAATCCGCCAATCAGCGAACCCAGGCCACCGGCAAGACCGGAGGAGGCAGAAGAAGACCCGGAAGAAGCGTCCGTCTTGCCACCCTTGTGGCCGGCGCCCTTGCCAAAGAAGGATCCCTTGGAAGAGACCGATGTGGTCGAGACCTTGGAGGCCGAGAACTTGCCGAAAAGCCCGCGAGACATAACAAGACTCCTAGAGGCATTTTATATAATGATTTCCTTATATGCTTATATGCGCCGCCCTGAACAGAGTCAACATCCAAATTGAAGCCATGATGCCGCCAAAAGAGAGGGCATGTTCGTCCCCCCTGACTCAGAGCGAGGCCTCAGAGCGAGGCCTCAGACGCGGATGTGGAAAGGATCGCCCGAACCGATGGCCCGAGAGCGGCGCGCGGCCTTACCGCGACAGGGCTGCCATGGCCTCGACCACCGCCTGGCCCATATCGGTGGTGGAGATCAGGGTCTTGCCGTCCTGCATGATATCGGCGGTGCGAAGCCCGCGATCCAGAACCGACCTCACCGCCTGTTCCAGAAGATCGGCTTCATCGCCAAGTCCGAAGGAATAGCGCAGCATCATCGCGGCGGAGAGGATGGTAGCCAGCGGATTGGCCTTGTTGGTTCCGGCAATATCCGGCGCCGATCCATGCACCGGCTCGTAAAGCGCGGGCCTTCGCCCCGTAGCATCCCTCGCCCCGAGCGAGGCCGAAGGCAGCATGCCGAGCGAGCCGGTCAGCATCGCCGCACAATCGGAAAGCAGATCGCCGAACAGGTTGTCGGTCACGATCACGTCGAACTGCTTGGGATAACGCACCAGCTGCATGGCGCAATTGTCGGCATACATGTGCGACAGGGCGATCTTGGGAAACTCGCTGTCGTGAAGCCTGGTGATTTCCTCGCGCCACAACACGCCCGATTCCATCACATTGGCCTTTTCCACCGAACAGACCCGGCCCGAGCGTTGTGCGGCCAGTTCAAAGGCAACCCGGCCGATGCGAACGATCTCGTGGGTATCATAGACCTGGGTGTTGATTCCGCGACGCTCGCCATTGGGCAGGGTGGTGATTCCGCGCGGCTCGCCGAAATAGACGCCGCCGGTCAGTTCCCGGATGATCAGGATGTCCAGCCCGGCCACCAGATCGGTGCGCAGGGTCGAGGCCTCGGCCAGGGCATCGAACACGATCGCCGGACGCAGATTGGCAAACAGCGCCATGTCCTTGCGCAGGCGCAGCAGGCCGCGTTCGGGCTGAAGCGCGAACGGCAGGGAT
>JBJHAU010000002.1:0-23878 GCA_050480665.1 Alphaproteobacteria bacterium
CACCATCATCTGTGGGAACGAGGGGATCCATCTCGCCCCGACCCTCGGTGGTGATGACCCCTGCGGGAATCCCCAGCGCGACAAGGGTTCGCTGGGCGCTGGCCGCCCGGCGTTCCGACAGGCCCTGGTTATAGGCCGCAGGCCCTGAACGGTCGGCATGACCGATCAGATGAATACGGGCAAAGCCGCCTTCCCGAACATAGGCCACGGCCGATTCCAGAATCTGCCGGGCATCGGGCCGGATCTCGTCACGATCCCAATCGAAGAAGATCAGAAACGCCCGGGGCTCCGGCGGCGGCGCGGGCTCCGGCGGCGGCGGGGGTGGCGGCGGCGGGGGCGGTGGCGGCGGAGGCGGCGGAGGCGGTGTCACGGCCGGCTCAACCCTGGGCGCCGGGGCCGGTTCGGCAAAGCGCCAGCGGATGCCGAAAAGCAGGCTGTGATTTTCGTAACGCCCCTTGGCCACCACACCGGAGGCCAGACCGAGATCCGGCCTGGCCGTACGCAGATAGCGATAATCGCCGGTCAGTTCCAGCCCGTTGCTCAAGGGGATCGCCGCACCCAGAATCGCCTGGAAACCGGGCACCGTATCGGACCCGATCATGGTGCTGCCCCCGACCGGGTTGATGCTCCGGGCGTTGACCCTGACCCCGCCAAGACCGGCGCCGACATAGGGAACGATCGCCTCGTCGATGCGGAAATCATGCAGCAGGTTCACCATCAGGCTGCGCGCCGTGAGGCGGCCACTGGCGGCAGCGCCATCGACCCTGTCGGCACTGTTGCGCCGCTGCGCGAATTCCAGTTCGGTGCGCCAGCGGCTGTCGAAGGCATAGCCCAGCGCCGCCGCGCCCGCCCAGCCACTGTCGAAGCCGAGCCGGTTGCTGAACCCGGTGCCGCTGAACGTGGCCGAGCTGGTCTTGCTGCCCCCGAGCTGGCCGGAAACATAGAACCCCTCGCCACCGGCGTGGGATCCCGCATGAGCCGGCAAAGCCACCGAAGCGGCAAGGAAACATCCGGCGGCAAGGCCGAAACCGATAGAGGACAATCGCATGGCACATCCCCCCATGACGCCGCCCGTGGCGCGGCGTGGCGATCACAATCTTCTTATTCTAGCATGGGAAGGGAAATGGATGCAAACCGGTGGAAACCGGCCTCAGGATCCTGTCGCCGGCAATGGTGCGGTTCCTGCCCCGATCGGCGCCGAAGCGCTGGTGACGGATGAGGACGATTTGGCGGACGGGGCCGCACCTTCCTCCAGGGCCCGGCGTTCGCGGGCGGTCCATTTCAGGCTCGCTGTCTTCAACTGGCCGCAGGCCGCGCCGATATCGCGGCCGCGCGGCTCGCGAATCGGGGCCGACAATCCGTTTTCGTTCAGGATCGCGGCAAACTGGCGGATCGTCGCGGCCGAGGAACATTCATAAGGGGCGCCGGGCCAGGGGTTGAAGGGGATCAGATTCGTCTTGGCTGGAATGCCCTTCAACAGCCGCACCAGTTCGCGGGCATCGGCCGGGCTGTCGTTCAGTCCCTTCAGCATCACATATTCGAAGGTGATCCGCCGGGCATTATGAACACCGGGATAGGCCCGGCAGGCGGCCAGCAGCTCGGCAAGAGGATATTTCCTGTTGATCGGAACCAGGATGTCGCGCAGGTCATCCCGCACGGCGTGCAGCGACACCGCAAGGTTGACCCCGATCTCGGCGCCGCAGCGTGCCATCATCGGCACGATCCCCGAGGTGGACAGGGTGATCCTGCGCCTGGAGATCGAGAGCCCTTCGGGATCCATGATGATCAGAAGCGCCTTCTTGACCGCCTCGAAATTGTAGAGCGGCTCGCCCATGCCCATCATGACGATGTTGGTGATCATCCGTTCCTGCGAGGGCAGCGCCCATTCGCCGATGGCATCGCGGGCCGCCATGAGCTGGCCGACGATCTCGCCCGCTGTGAGGTTGCGCACAAGGCGCTGGGTTCCGGTGTGGCAGAAGGAACAGGTCAGGGTGCAGCCCACCTGCGAGGAGACACAGAGCGATCCCCTGTCCTCGGTGGGGATGAAGACGCTTTCCACCTGGTTGCCATCGGCAAGACCGAACAGCCATTTGCGCGTGGTATCGGCAGACAGCCGATCGACCGAGGCGGTGGGCCTGTCCAGCGAATATCGCTCGGCCAGACGGGCGCGGAAGCTCTTGGCCAGGGTGGTCATCGCGTCGAAATCGCGGGCGCCGCGACCGTAAACCCAATGCCAGAGCTGGCCCGCCCGAAAGGGCTTTTCGCCAAGCGAATCGATCAGGCTGGCGAAATCCTGCCGATCCATGCCGATCAGCCCGACCGGGCCTTCGGACGGGGCCGGAGCCACCGCCCCGTCGCCCGGCAGGCCGGACGGGGCCGGGCGACCTTCATCAGGGCCGGGGACCGTGTCAGGGCCCGGGGCCATCATCGCCATGTCGTTCATCGCTTCGTCCGTCACTGCCTCATCCATCATCGCTACCGAGACTTCTCAAAGGGGCTCATCACCGGGGGGAAGCGGGCGTTTCGCCTGCGGCGGAAATCGCATCGACATTGCAGTCCCGGCTGATCGCCCGATAGGCCGCGGTGAAGCCAATCAGGGAAAAGCGATCGGTGGTGGTGGTGCCCGATTCGGCAGTGCCACGAAGTTCCAGCCGAACCCCCCTGATCATGCCGGCGACAAGTTCGCGATCCATCTCCGCATTGCGCGCCCAGGCCGTATCCCGGGTATGGAACAGTTCGAAGCGGGTACCGCCATCGATGGTCGCCGTGACCTGGGCGTTGCCGGCATAGACATAGCCCGCCTGAAAACTGACCACATCCCGCTCGTTTTCCCGGGGCCGGTGCGTCACGAAGGCCACCACATCACCGCGACGGGGAACATTGCCACGGCTTTCCTGCGGCTTCGAGACCATGTAGCAGGTGCGGGCGCCACCGGCCACCAGCCGGTAGGCCTCCCACTGTCCATGGGCTCCGAGGAAGGTCTGGGTCTCCGCGAGGGCGGCACCGGAAAACCCGGCCTGTCCGATCCCGCCGGAAAGCACCAGAACCAGGGCCAGCATACCACACCGCATGATGATCTCTCCTTGATCCGGGCGCCCTGCAACACTGCGGACGCCCTGTCCCCGGACATGACGCGTGACATGACACGGGTGTCATGCCACGCGCCACAGTCATACATAACTTCGACAGAATTTTGGCAGGAAATCTCATCCGGCCTCGTTGCAGACAGGCCCCATGAACAGACGGACCCCGAAGGAAAGGGAGAACCGCACGGGGCCCTCTTCCCCTCCTGGCCCAAACCATCCCGGCATGGCCATGCTGGCGCCACCGAGGGTTCCGGCGTAACGTGGCGCGATGCCCGTCCCGAACCCGCCTTCCCCCTCGCGGCCGACCCTGCCGCCCGCCGTGCGCGGCGCCGCCTGGTTGATCGTGTCCGGTCTCGGCTTCGCCGCCATGATCTCCCTTGTCCGGTTCCTTTCCGCCGAAATGCACCCGTTCCAGATTGCCTTCTTCCGCAATCTGTTCGGATTGCTGTTCATGATGCCATGGCTGATGCGCGTCGGAATCGGCGCTTTGGGCACCCGCCGCCACGGGCTGTACGGGCTTCGCGCCCTGTTCGGCCTGGCCGCCATGCTCTGCTGGTTTGCCGCCCTGGCGATGATGCCCCTGGCCGAGGCCACGGCGCTTTCCTTCACCGCGCCGTTGTTCACCGCCCTCGCTGCGGTGATCGTTCTGGGCGAACGCATGGGGCCGCAACGCCTTCTGGCCGTGGCGGGGGGCTTTGCCGGCATGCTCATCATTCTGCGGCCCGGGCTCATGCCGGTCGATCTGGCGGCGATGCTGGTGATCGCCTCTTCGGTGTTCATCGCCTGCGCCATGACCACCATGAAGATTCTGGCCCGCACCGAAAAGCCGAGCGCCATTGTCACCTGGATGGTGCTCTACCTCACGCCCATGTCCCTGATTCCGGCGCTGTTCTTCTGGACCTGGCCGACGGCAGCCCTGTTGCCATGGCTGCTTGCGCTCGGCGCCTCGGCCACACTCGGCCAGGTGGGAATGACCCGCGCCTTTGCCGCCGCCGATGCCAGCGTGGCCGTTCCCTTCGAATATCTTCGCCTGCCCTTCGTCGCGCTGATCGGCTGGATCGCCTTCTCGGAACCGGTCGATCCGTGGACCTGGGTCGGCGCCGCCGTGATGGCCGGGGCGACCATCTTCATGACCCTGCGCGAGGCGCGGAACGAACAAAAGCGGAGCCGGAACGAGATGGCGTCTGATCCGCGCCCCTGAGGCCCGGGGCAGAACATCCTCCACCGCAACAGGGGAAAGCGGAAACCATGCCCGACACAGGACGGCGGATCATGACACGGGCCGGCCGCGCCAGCCAGCTCAAGACCTGGATGATGGCGGTCTGGGAAAGCCTGTCCCTGAATGCCCGGGGGGCGATCATGGTCTCGATCGGCGGGCTGACCCTGGTGATCATGAGCAGCATGGTCAAAACTGTCGGCCAGTCGCTGCACAGTTTCGAGATCGTCTTTTTCCGCTGCCTGATCGGCTTCCTGCTGGTTCTGCCGATCCTGATGCGCCGGGGAAGCCTCGCCTCGGCACGGACCGGACGTTTCGGGCTTCACCTGGTGCGCTCGCTGTTCGGCATGAGCGCCATGTTCTGTGGCTTCTATGCCTTCACCAACATGCCCCTTGCCGATGCCACGGCGCTGCTGTTCTCGCGCCCGCTGTTCATGATCGTGCTGGCGGCGGTGCTTCTGGGCGAGGCGGTCGGTTGGCGCCGGGGACTGGCGACGATGATCGGTTTTACCGGAATCCTGATCATGACCCGCCCCTTCGGCGAGGGATTCGAGCCGGTGGCCCTGGTGGCCGCCGCTGGGGCCCTGCTGGCCGGATGCGTGGTGGTCTGCATCAAGAAGCTCAGCCGCACCGAACCGGTGATCACCATCATGTTCTATTACACCTTCTGGACCACCGTTCTTTCGGCGATTCCGGCGGCACTCGTCTGGCAGACGCCCACCATGCACGAGACCTTTCTGCTGCTGGCCATCGGGATTCTCGGCGTGCTGGGCCAAACCGCGATGACCCATGGATTCAAGATGGGCGAGGCCTCGTTCGTCGTGCCGCTCGACTATCTCCGGCTTGTCTACGCGACCCTGTTCGGCCTCGCCCTGTTCGGCGAGATTCCAACCCTGATCAGCGTGATCGGTGCCCTGACGATCGTCGCGTCCAGCCTCTACATCCTTCGCCGGGGCGGCGGCGGTGGCGGCGGATGAACACCGGCGTCTCCGCCTTCCGGCCTTTCCCTCTTGGCCTTTCCTGCTGGCCCGCGCTAGGCTTGACCCATTACCGACATGACCGACATGACCGACATGCACGACGACGATTCCCGGCCCCCGCCCCGCAGCATGGCCCTGACCCCGCCAGGCCTTGCCGACATCGAAGCCCTGGCGCGCGACGCCTTCGACACGATCCCGCAAGCCTTCCTGTCTCATGTGGAAGGGGTGGCCATTCATGTTGCCGATTTTCCCGATGACGAAACCATGACGGCCATGGCCCTGGAAACGCCGTTCGATCTTCTCGGCCTGTATCACGGGGTCTCGATCGACCAGCGCAGCGTTCTCGATTCCCCCCACGATCTCGACAGGATCTTCCTCTACCGCCGCCCCATTCTGGACTACTGGGCCGAAACGGAAGAACCGCTGGATGCCATCATCCGCCATGTCCTGATCCATGAGATCGGACATCATTTCGGCCTCAGCGATGCCGAGATGGAGGCCCTCGAAACCCAAGCGGAGGACGACGACCCATGACCAGCACTCCCGCCCCGGACAGCCCGCCCCCCCCGCTCGAGGCCGAGGCGCTCTGCGCCGAATGCGATCCGGCGCAGCTGACCTTCGTCACCACCGACGATCTGACCGACCCGCCCGGGATTGTCGGTCAGGACCGGGCCGTCGAGGCGATCCGCTTCGGTGTCGGCATCCTTCAGGATGGCTACAACATGTTTGCCCTGGGCCCTTCGGGAACCGGGAAATACAGCGTGATCCGCCAGTTCCTGGAAAGCCGGGCGCGAACCATGCCGACCCCGCCGGATCTGGTCTATGTGAACAATTTCGAAGATCAGAACCGCCCCAATCTGATCGCCCTGCCCGCCGGGCAGGGGCGGCGGCTGGTCGGCGACATGGAGCAGCTGATCGAGCTGGTCAAGACCGCCATCCCCCGCGCCTTCGAAAGCGAGGAATACCGAAGGGGCCGATTGAGGATCGAGGAACGCTTCAAGAAGGCCCATGAAGAGCTGTTCGGCGAGGTTCATCGCGAGGCGGAATCCCATTCCATCACCATCCTTCGCACCCCGAACGGCCTTGCCCTTGCCCCCCTGAAGGACGGGCAGATCGTCAGCCCCGCCGACTTCGAAGCCTGGCCGGAAGAAGACAAGACCCACACAAGAGCCGTGATCGAACAGCTGGAAGAAAAGCTGCGCACGGCCATGGAGCGCCTTCCCAAGCTGGAACGCAGGGTGCGCGACAAGATTCGCGAGCTGAATCAGGGGATCACCCTGTTCGCGGTCGGCCACCTGATCGAGGACATGAAGAAGGGCTATGCCGATCTCGAGGAGATCCGGATCTATCTGGATCAGGTGCGCGACGACATGGTCAACCATGTGGATCTGTTCCTGCGCGGCGAACGCGACGGCGGCGGCGAGGAGCCCCCCGCCCCCGCCCCGGGGCCGATGGCCGCCGAGCACGGGATGGCCGCCTTCTTCAACCGCTATGGGGTCAACCTGCTGGTGGATCACGGCGATGGTGAAGGCGCGCCCGTGGTGTTCGAGGATCTGCCCAATCTGCAAAGCCTTATCGGTCGGATCGAGCACATCGCCCAGTTCGGCACGCTGCTGACCGATTTTTCCCTGATCCGCGCAGGCGCCCTGCACCGGGCCAATGGCGGCTATCTGCTGATGGATGCGCAGAAGCTCCTGCAATCGCCCTTCGCCTGGGAAGAGCTGAAGCGGGCCTTGCGCTCACGCGAGATCCGCATCGAAAGCCCCGAACGCCTGATGTCGATCCAGACCACCATCACCCTGGAGCCGGAGCCCGCGCCGCTCGACCTCAAGGTCGTGCTGCTCGGCGACCGGCGGCTCTACTATCTGCTGACCCAGTTCGATCCCGAGTTCAGCGAACTGTTCAAGGTCGAGGTGGATTTCGAGGAAAGCTGGGAGCGAACCCCGGAAACCATGATGCTGTTCGCCCGGTTTCTCGCCAAGGTCATCCGCCATCAGAACCTCAGGCGGTTCGATGCCCCGGCCATCGCCCGCGTCATCACCTTCGCATCGCGCCTGTCCGGCGATGCCCGCAAGATGACCACCCATATCCGCAGTCTTTCCGATCTTCTGGGTGAAGCCGATCATTTCGCCCGGATGCGCGGGAGCGAGACCGTCGAACGCGACGATGTGGACACCGCCATCGCCGCGAAGATCCGCCGGGCCGACCGGATACGCAGCCTGGATTACGAACAGATTTCCCGCGGCACCGTGCTGATCGATACCGATGGCGAGGCGCTCGGCCAGGTCAACGGGCTTTCGGTGCTGCAACTCGGCAAGTTTCCCTTCGGACGTCCCAGCCGGATCACGGCACGGGTTCGCCTGGGTCGCGGACAGGTGATCGATATCGAGCGCGAGGTGGAACTGGGCGGGCCGCTGCATTCCAAGGGCGTGCTGATCCTGAGCGGCTATCTGGGGGCGCGCTACTGCCCGGATCTGCCGCTTTCGCTCGCCGCAAGCCTGGTGTTCGAACAATCCTATGGCGGGGTCGATGGCGATTCCGCCTCCTCGGCGGAACTGTATGCGCTGCTTTCCGCACTTTCCGGCCTGCCGCTCCGCCAGAGCCTGGCGGTCACGGGTTCGGTCAACCAGCATGGCCAGGTGCAGGCAATCGGCGGGGTCAACGAAAAGATCGAAGGCTTCTTCGATATCTGCACGCAGAGGGGGCTGACCGGCCGCCAGGGGGTGCTGATTCCTGCCGCCAATGTCCAGCACCTGATGCTGCGCTGCGATGTGATCGAGGCGGTGCGCGAGGGCCGGTTCGGTATCTGGCCCATCGCCCATGTGGATCAGGGGATCGCCCTGCTCACCGGGCAGACGGCGGGAGAGCGCACCGAGAACGGAACCTTCCCGCCCGACAGCGTGAACGGAAAGGTCGAGGCAAGGCTTGCGGCCCTGGCCGAAGCGGCGCGCCGCTTCGCCCGCAGCGCGGGCTCGACGGGGCAAGGCCCGGAGAAAGACTAGCCGGCGATTCCGTTCGTGCCCGCCCGGCCCGGTTCCGGATCGAGCGGATAGCAGGCTTCCTCCCGATAGCGGGAGCCGTTGCGGGACAGCACCGACGAGAACAGCGAGAAGGCCTCCACGGGAAAGGGGGGAAGCCGCAACAGGCCATGATGCGCCATGCTGTCGGCAAGGCGGCGGCGCGGGATCTCGCGCAGCCGGGCAAGGGTGACATGCGGCACGAAGCGCCGGCTTTCCGGTTCCAGCCCGATGCGGCGCAGGGCGGATTCGATCCTGTCATGCAGCAGAAGAAGGCTCGGATTCGGATCGATCCCGGCCCAGAGCATGGTCGGCTGGCGGCCCTTGTGAAACAGGCCGAGACCGCTGATGGCAAGGGAAAAACCAGGGGCGCGCACCCGGGACAGGGCGATATCGATATCACCGGCCATCCGGGAATCCACCTCGCCGATGAATCGAAGGCTGAGATGCATGTTCTCCGCCGGAACGCGTCTTGCCCCGGCCAGTCCCGGGGCAACGCCGGCAAGATGCAGGCCCACCTCCGGCGGCAGGGCCAGCGCCACGAAGAGCCGGATCAGCGGCCGGACTCCGCATCGGGCTGGCTCCGGGTCTCGGGCGCGGGCTCGACCCGGCAGGGATCGGCCCGGCCCGGTTCACAGGCCGCCAGAAGGCGTTCCAGCGCCGGCAGGATGGCCTCGACCATGCGCCGAACGCCCGCCGCATTGGGATGAATGCCATCAGGCAGGTTGAGCGCCGGATCCATTGCGACGCCCTCCAGAAAAAAGGGATGCAGTATCACCTCATGCTGCGCTGCCAGGGCGGGAAACACCGCATCGAAGGCCCGGGCATAGTCGGCCCCGAGGTTGCGCGGTGCCAGCATCCCGGCCAGAAGGACCGGGATCTGCCGTTCGGCGAAAGCGGTCAGGATGGCATCGAGATTGGTGCGGGTGCTGGACGGTTCCAGGCCACGCAGACCATCGTTCCCGCCCAGCGCAACGATCGCCGCATCGGGCCGGTCGGCAAGGGCCCAGGCCAGTCGGGATCGGCCGCCCGCCGTGGTGTCGCCGGAAACCCCGGCATCAAGAACATCCACCGTCCAGCCGCGTTCGGCCAGCGCCGCCTCAAGCCGGGCGGGAAAGGCCTCGGCCGTCTCCAGCCCGTAGCCGGCTGTCAGACTGTCGCCCAGCACCAGCAGCCGGATCGGCGCATCCTGCGGCTCGGTCTTTGCCGCGAGGGCCGGGCCCGACGCACCACCAAGCGCGATCACCGCCGCCAGGACAGCGAGAGAAGCCAGAACGAACAGGGGAATCAGGCCACGCCGACCGCGAGGAGCCGAAGCCCTGCCCCCCCGGGCGAGGATACGACCAAGGCCAAAGACACGGCCAGAACCCAAGACACGAGCAGGGCCACGAAACGGCGGGATCATCCATGCGCCACGAAAAAACGTACACCCTTCTCTATTTTGCCAGATTGTCATGATTCAGTGCCTTGTTCCGGTGCCCTTCGCGGGCACCTGTCCTGTCCGGCGCGGGCGTTCGACCGAAGCCCCGCGCCCCGTATAGCCCGGCGCCTTCGCGCCCTGTAGTCTGGCGCCTTCGCGCCCCGTGGTCTGCGCCCGGAAGCCTTGTGAAGGATGTGATGATTCATCTTGAAGATGTCCACCTGGAATTGTCCTCTCGCGCCGGAAAGGTTGCCATCCTGCGCGGGATCGATCTCGATGTTGCCGATGGCGAATCCGTCGCGATCCTCGGGCCATCCGGATCGGGAAAATCGACCGCATTGATGGTCATGGCCGGTCTGGAGCGGCCGAGCCGGGGTCGGGTTCTGGTGGCCGGCGCCGATCTTGGCACCATGGACGAGGATGCGCTGGCCCTGTTCCGCCGCCGCCATGTCGGCATCGTCTTTCAGTCCTTCCAGCTGATCGCCGCCATGACCGCCCTCGAGAATGTTGCGGTGCCGCTGCAACTGGCCGGAGACCGGGCCGCCTTCGAAAAGGCCCGCGAGGCGCTTGCGGCGGTCGGGCTTGCCGACCGGGCCGAGCATTACCCGGTGCAGCTTTCCGGCGGCGAGCAACAGCGCGTCGCGGTGGCGCGGGCCTTCGCCCCGGAACCGGCCCTGATCCTTGCCGACGAACCGACCGGCAATCTGGACAGCGCCACCGGCGAACGGGTGATCCACCTGGTGTTCGATCTGCAGAAGCGAAGCGGCGCGACCCTCGTCCTGATCACCCATGACGAGTCCCTCGCCCGGCGCTGCGACAGAACCCTGAGGCTGATCGACGGCCGCATCGCCGGGGCGGTGACGGCGTGAGCGGCTTTCCCCCGGGTGCCATCCTGGGTATGGCGCTGGCCGATCTGCGGGGCGGCTTTCGCGGCTTTGCGGTGATGGTGGCCTGCCTTGCGCTCGGCGTCGGAGCCATGGCCGGAATCGGCAGCGTTTCCGAAAGCCTGCACGAGGGGCTGAAGCGCGAGGGCCAGACGCTGCTCGGCGGCGATCTCGATCTGCGCCTGACCCATCGCCCGGCGGACGCCGAACAGAAAGCCTGGCTGGCCGAAAGGGGCATGCTTTCGGAGATTCTTGTGATGCGGAGCATGGCCACCGCCGACCGCCCGCAGGCCGCTGCCCCCGGACAGCGCGTGATGGTCGAGCTGAAGGCCGTGGATGGAGCCTATCCGCTCTACGGCACGGTCGAGACGAGTCCCCCCATGCCGCTGGCCCGGGCCCTTGCGCTCGATGACGACGGGGCCTTCGGCGCGATCGTGGAATCCGGCCTGCTGGCGCGGCTGGGGCTGGAGCAGGGCCAGACGTTCCGCCTGGGCGAGGCCCGCTTCCGTATCCACGCCATGCTGGACCGCGAACCCGATCTTGCCGGCGAAGGGTTGAAGCTTGGCCCGCGCGTGCTCATTGGCCGGGAAGGGCTGGAAGCGTCCGGGCTGATCCAGCCGGGCAGCCTGATCCGCTACCATCTGAGACTGAAACTCGCCGATCCGGGCGAGACCGCCCGCCTTGCCGCCGCGATCGAGGCGCGTTTTCCCGATGCCGGCTGGCGCCTTCGCACACCCGAGAATGCCACGCCTCAGCTCAGCCGCTTCATTGATCGCGGCACCCTGTTCTTCACCCTGATCAGCCTTGCCGCGCTTCTGGTTGGCGGAGTCGGAATTGCCGGAGCCGTGCGCGGCCATCTCGACAGCCGACGCGCCACCATCGCCACCCTGAAATGCCTGGGCGCCCCATCTTCGGCCATCGCCACGATCTATGGCATCCAGATCGCGCTGATGGCCCTGACGGGGATCGGGCTTGGCCTCGCCTGTGGCGCCCTTGTCGCGGCGCTCGCCATGCCGCTGGCGGGCACCATGGTTCCGGTTGCCGTCAGCCCCGGTCTTCACCCGGCGCCACTGACCCTGGCGGCCCTGTTCGGCGGCGCGGTGGCGCTGGCCTTCACCCTGTGGCCGCTGGCCCAGGCCCGGGCGATTCCCGCCGCCGCCCTGATCCGCAGCCGCGTGGTCCTGCGGCCCTTCACCCTTCCTCCGGCCTATGCCCTGGCCATGGCCCTGACCGCTGCACTGCTCGTTCTGCTGGTCTGGCGAATCGCCGGGCGCGCCGATCTGGCGCTTGGCTTTCTCGGTGGCACGATCGGAGCCATGGGGCTGATCCTCGTCCTCGGCCTTCTCTTCCGCCTTGCGGCACGGAAGCTTTCGACCGCCCTTGCCGCGCCCGGCCGCGCCCGGCTTCAGAGCGGATGTCTGGCCCTTGCCCTCGCCAATATTCATCGGCCCGGCGGCCCCGCCCTGATCGTTCTTCTGGCCCTCGGCATCGGGCTCAGCCTGTTTGTCGCCCTTGTCCAGGTGGAGAACGGATTCGCCCGGGCGCTGGACGATCAGCTGCCCGCCGAAGCGCCCAGCCATTTCTTCATCGATCTTCAGCCCGACCAAGTGGAGGCCTTCGATGCCCTGATCGCCGGCTGGCCCGGTGTCGAACCCCTCACCCGCATGGCGACCCTGCGCGGCAGGATCGTTCGCGCCGGCGGAACGCCGGTCAGCGAGATCGTGGTGGCCGAAAACGCACGCTGGGCCCTGCGCGGCGATCGTGGCCTGACCTTCAGCGGCGCGATGCCGGAAGGCACCCGTCTGGTCGAGGGCAACTGGTGGGCGGAAGATTATCGCGGGCCGCCGCTGATCTCGGTGGATGCCACCATCGCCCGCGGCATGGGCCTTGGCCTTGGCGACAGCATCACCCTCAACATCCTCGGACGCGAGATCACCGCGACGATCCACAACCTGCGCGAGATCGCCTGGGGCAGTTTCGGCCTGAACTTCACCTTCATCTTCTCGCCGGGCGTGCTGGAGGCGGCACCCCTGACCCATATCGCCACCCTTCAGGCCGCGCCGGACAGCGAGGAGGCGCTTCTGGCCGCCATCGCCAGCCGCTTCGAGAACGTGACCGCGATCCGTGTCCGCGATGCCCTTGATCTTGTGACCGCAACCCTCGATACGCTGGGGGCGGCGGCGCGGGCGGCGGCGGCGCTGACCCTGATCACCGGCGCCCTGGTTCTGGCCGGGGCCCTGGCCGCCGGGCGGCGCGAGCGCAATCGCGATGCGGTGATCCTGAAGATCACCGGGGCACGGCGCGCGGATCTGGCCCTCGCCTATCTTTACGAATACGGGCTCTATGCCCTTGCGGCGAGCCTCTTCGCCAGCCTTGTCGGAAGCCTTGCCGCCTGGCTGGTGCTGCACCGCCTGCTTTCCCTGGACTGGGCCTTTGCCGCCGTCCCGGTGGTCGTGACCCTGGCCGCAGCGGGCGCAGGGATCATCCTGCTCGGCTTTGCCGGCACCTGGCGGGCCCTGACCCAAAGCCCGGCTTCGGCCCTGCGCGCAGGCTGATGCACCGGGTGTCATGACCGCGCCTTTCAAACCGGGGCTTGCTCATGAAGCCCTTCCGACCGGGGCGTTCGCATCAAGACGTTATGAAGCCTTTGCATGAGAGGGCATGAAGCCCTTGCATGAGAGGACGATTCTTCCTACTTCTTGGTCACGGTTTTGCCGGATTTTCGCGGCACCCTTCGGATCGCTTGCTGGCGCGGCTGGAAAAGCCATCCGTCGCCGCCGGCGGGCCGGTCCGGCTTGAACAAGAGACCCGGGCAACAGACCCGGGCAACAGGCCCGGGTGCCGGGCGATATTCAGCAGGCCCGGGAGCCGGGCAGTGTTTCACGGAATGTTCCACAGACCCTGATCGAGGATAGATCCCCATGCTTGGAGCGGACAAACGGACCATGACCCGTGCCGAGGCACAGCTTGCCGACATTGATGTCGGCCTGCGCCAGCACATGCTTCAGGTCTACAACTACATGGCGTCGGGCGTCGCGCTGACCGGCCTGATCGCCTATGCCGTGGCCAACACCCCGGTTCTGATGGAAGCGATCTTTGGTTCGCCCCTCGCCTGGGTGGTGATGCTGGCGCCGCTGGCCTTCGTGCTGGTGATCAGCTTCGGCATCAACCGGCTGTCACTGTTTGCGACCCAGGCCCTGTTCTGGGCCTTCGCTGCGGTGATGGGGCTTTCGCTGTCCACCATCTTCGTGGTGTTTACCGGCGAGTCGATCGCCCGGGTGTTCTTCATCACGGCGGCCGCCTTCGGCGCGCTCAGCCTCTATGGCTACACCACCAAGCGCGATCTGGCGCCCTGGGGTGCCTTCCTGATCATGGGGCTGATCGGCGTCATCATCGCCGTTCTGGTCAACCTGTTCCTGCAAAGCTCGGGGCTGCAATTCGCCATTTCGGTGATCGGCGTGCTCGTCTTCGCCGGGTTGACCGCCTATGACACCCAGCGGATCAAGTCGGTCTATCTCGCCAGCGACAGCCACGAGACCGCAGGCAAGAAGGCAGTGATGGGAGCCCTGACCCTCTATCTCGACTTCATCAACCTGATGATCATGCTGCTGCATCTTCTCGGCCAGCGCCGCTGAACCGGGGCATGAGAGCCTGAATCAAAAGCCGGGGCGCAATCCCCGGCTTTTTTTCTGCCCGACAGAACGCCCCCGCGCCGCCCGGCGGTGGAGCGGATGTCCGTTGTGGCCTCAGCCGGGTTCGGCCCTGATCAGCGAAGCCAGTTCACGCGCCATGGTTTCGGCATCGGTACCGAAGCGGAACAGGGCACGAAAGCCGCCATCGGGGCCCATCAGATAGGTGAAGGCGCTGTGATCGACGAGATAATCCATGGATCCCGGCGGTGAACCCGGCGCCCGCCGATAGGCCACCCGGTAGGCGCGCGCCGCTTCCGCCACCTGCTCCGGCGTGCCGGTCAGCCCGATCAGCCGGGGATGGAAGGCCCTGACGTAATCCCCCATGACATCGGGGGTATCGCGTTCGGGATCGACAGACACGAAGATCGGCACCACCCGCTCGCCCTCCGGGCCAAGCCTGTCGAGAGCCTCGGCAATGGTGACCAGTTCCATCGGGCAGATGTCGGGACAATAGGTGAAGCCGAAGAAGATCAGCATGAAACGGCCGCGAAAATCGGCATCGCTGACCGTGCGCCCATCCTGGTCGACAAGCCGGAAGGGGCCGCCGATGTCGGCTTCGCCCACCACCACCGAGCCGGGGCGCGCCACCGTTCCCGGCCCTGCCCGATCCAGCACGAAAGTGACAAGCGCCCAGGCCACGCCGATACAGGCGAGGGCCCCGAGACCAAGATAGAGAACGCCGCGCGACATGCCCTCATCCCTACAGGAAACCGGGGCATCCCACAAGCAGGCCAGCCCCCCGCCCCCCTGCCTGGGCCAGGAGCTGCAGGGCATTTTCTGGCGTCCCGGCCGCGCCATCCCCGCCGCGCCATGGCCGCCACCGATGAAGGGATGCAGGCTTGACACCCCTGCGCCACCGGTCGACCATCGCCCTTCGCCCCGGTCAGGGGCATGCCGGAAACCGCCGGCAGCGCCAACGCGGCCAGGGCAGGATGACGCGACAGGCCGGCCGGAAGGGGGCCATGATGAGAAAGGTCGTGAAGGGAAAGATCGTGATGGAAAAGAGCGCGAAAGGAGAGGGCTCGAAGCCAAGGGGCAGGACAGCGCTTTACGGCGGGTATGATCGCGAGGGGCTGGAGCGCGAATATTCGGGCAGCGCCCGCGAACCCCATCTCGAAGCCCCCAAGGCCGCGCGCGAGGCGCGTATCGCCTCCGAGAACGCCCGGGTTCTGGCCGAGGAGCCTCGCCTTCTCGATCTGGTCTACGGCCCGCATCCGCGCCAGCGGATCGACTGGTATCCGACCGCCGATCCCTTTGCCCCGGTGTTTGTCTTCTTTCATGGCGGCTACTGGAAAAGCCGGTCGAAGGCGATGTTCGCCTGGCTGGCGCCAGGCTTCACCCATGCCGGGATCAATTTTGCCGCAGTCGGCTATCCGCTGGCGCCGGAAGCGCGGCTTCAGGCCATTGTCGAAAGCTGTCGGCGCGCCCTGCACTGGATCCTGAGCTATCCGAGCGGCCTGCGCTTCGACCCGACCCGGCTGCATGTGGGCGGCCATTCGGCGGGCGGGCATCTGGCCGCGATGATGCAGGCCACCGACTGGCGACGCTACGGGTTGCCGGCCGAGGCCATCCGGAGCGCCACCTGCATTTCCGGCCTTTACGATCTGGTGCCGCTGACCCTGGTGCGCCAGCATCGAGATCTGGCCATCGACAGGGAGGAAACCCGCCTGTGTTCGCCGCTTGCGCTCAATCCCCCCGCGAAGGCGACCCTGATCGCCACCGTCGGCGGCAAGGAGGGCGACGAGTTCCAGCGCAACACCCGGGCGCTGGCCGAGGCCTGGGGGGCCCGCGGCCACAGGGTGATCACCCCGAAGGCAGAGGACCTTTACCATTTCAACATTCTCGACGAGCTGGCGACACCGCGCCGCCCTCTGCATCGGGCGGTGATGACGGTGCTGAAGAACGCCTGACCCGCGCCCCGCGCCGCCGCCCGTTGCGGCGGATGGGTGTGCCGGGAACAAGCCCCGGACCAGGGCGGCAGGAGGGCGGATTTGACGGAGCCGCAGGCACCGCATAGTCTTTTCAGCCAGGCCGGTCGAGACGGGCAAGAGAAGGCCTCTTCCCGCGATGACCGCATCTCCGAGGGGAGGAACCATCATGTGCGCAAGCCCCGTCTTCGGGCGTGTCATGCCCGACACCCCGGCAATGACCGATGCCGAATGGGAAACCCGTGTCGATCTTGCCGCCTGCTATCGCCTGATCGCCCATTACGGGATGGACGATCTGTTCGCCACCCATATCTCGGCCCGGGTGCCGGGCGGTGAAGAGCATTTCCTGATCAACCCCTATGGCTGGCATTTCAGCGAGGTGACCGCATCGAGCCTGGTCAAGGTTGATCTCGACGGGCGGATCGTCGGCGACAGCCCCCATGTCATCAACCCTGCCGGTTTCGTGATTCATTCCGCCATCCACGCAGCACGGCCGGATGTGAAATGCGTGCTGCACACCCATACCGTCGCCGGCATGGCCGTTTCCACCCTGAAGGAAGGGCTGATGCCGCTGATGCAGAAATCGACGCGCTACTACAAGCGCGTCGCCTACCATGATTTCGAGGGCAAGGCTCAGGATCTGGGCGAGCGCGAACGGCTGGTGCAGGATCTTGGCGACCGCAATTACCTTGTCTTGCGCAATCACGGTCTGATCGTCTGTGCGCCGCGCATTTCCCAGGCCTTCAAGGAAATGTATGCGATGGAAAAGGCCTGCAAGACGCAACTCGCCGTGCTCGCCACCCAGCGCGAGATGATCCCGCTGAGCGAAAGCCTGCTTGAACATGCCGCAGGCCAGTTCGAACGCGATGCGACGCCCAGCGCCGCGCGGCCCGATGGCTGGCCTTCCATGAAGGCCATGCTGGACAGGATCAATCCCGGCTACGACCAGTAAGGCCGCAATCAGTAAGGCTTCGAGCCGCCCGAAGGCCCCTGAATCCGCCCCGCGCCCTGCCCCCCCACCACGGTGAAGGGGGGCGTTTCGGGCCGGCGGCCGCTGCCATAGACCTGGTTCAGGCGTTTCAGGACATCATCGAACGGCAGCGGATGATCATAGAAGAATCCCTGCCCGTATTCGCATTGCAGATCGCGCAGAAGGGTGGCCTGTTCCGGCTGTTCGATCCCTTCGGCCACGATGTCGAGGCCCAGGTTGTGGGCAAGCCCGGCAATCGCCCGCACCACTTCGAGGGAGCCTGCGTTGAAGGTCGATGTGGAGACGAAGGAGCGATCGATCTTCAGGGTATCGATATGAAAGCGATGCAGGTAGCTGAGCGATGAATAGCCGGTGCCAAAATCGTCGATGGCCACCTCCAGCCCCAGCGCCTTCACCCCGTTCAGGGTGACCGCCGCGCGGGCCGGGTTGTCCATCAGCAGGCTTTCGGTGATCTCCAGCTTGATCTGCTCGGGATTGACCCCGGTACTGTCGATCACCTGGGAAATGTTCCGCACCAGATCGATGTTGGAGAACTGGCGCGAGGACAGGTTGATCGACATGAACAGCGGCGGGGCCATGGGATCGAGCCTTGAGAGGTGAGTCTGGATCAGCTTCAGCGCCTTGCAGGCCTCTTCCAGCACCCAGAGCCCCATGGGAATGATCAGGCCGGTTTCCTCGGAAAAACCGATGAAATCATTGGGAAGCAGAAGGCTTCGTTCGGGATGCTGCCAGCGCAACAGGGCTTCCAGCCCGGCGATGCGGCTGCCCCGAAGATCGAAGATCGGCTGGAAATACAGGGTGAATTCGCGCCGCAGCATCGCCTTGGCGATTTCATCCTCGAACTTGAGCTTGCGCAGGGCTCGCTCGCGATGGCGCACGAGCGCCTTGTCGGAAACCGGCAGATCGACCCCCGGCGCGGCGCGGCGATCCACATCGCCAAGAAGGCGCGATTGCAGGTCGCGGCTGCGCTTCAGGATGTTCCGGATCAGGAAGGCGATCAGGGGATCCGCCTGATCGAACTTGTTGCGAAGCTGTTCGAGGGAGATCACCACCACCACCGTTTCTTCCATGGCGGTGGCGGTAGCGGTATGCACCTCGTCGTCGATCAGCGCCGTTTCCCCGAACAGGTCGCCGACACCGAGACGCGCCATGGTGATGGTGCGGCCATTGCGCAGGGTCGAAAGCTCGACCACGCCGGATTCGATCACATAGGCACAGTTTCCGGGCGTCCCCTCGCGGAAGATCGCCGTTCCCGGCTGGAAACTCTCCCTGTAGACCGATTCCTTCAGCATGGCATCCTGCCTTCGCCGTTCGCGACATCTGCGCCGCATGAGGATCCTTCCTGAATCCCGCTGCCTCGAGCCTCGGTTATGGCCCGGCGAGAATGAACAAAGCGTTACGGAAGACGGCTCTTTTCCCTGCTTTCCCTGTTTTCCCTGTTCCCTTCCTCCCCTCCCCCCGTGATCCTCAGGCCCTGTCCGACAAGGCCCGGCCATAGTGCAGGCCATGACGCGCCTGCCCCTCGACAGCCCTCCCTTCATCGGGCACTCTCAGGGCCGCCTTTTCGCAAGACCCATGAGCGCCCTTCCTCCTGCCCCACTGCCCCCACCGACCCTGTCCCCCGAGCCCGGAGATTCTTTCATGGCGACACCCTCCAAGCCTGCCGGAAAAACCGCTGCAGCGCGCAAACGGACAGGGCGGCCCTCCCGCTCTCAGCCGGAGCTTTCCTTTCTCGACCGGGAATTCCTGACCCGCTCCGAGGCCCGGCCGATCCGCATCCTTGCGGAATATCTGGAGCCCCAGGCCCGATTCGAGGCGCTGGGTGTTCGCGATAC
The DNA here is from genome assembly GCA_050480665.1 of Alphaproteobacteria bacterium. Taxonomy (GTDB): domain Bacteria; phylum Pseudomonadota; class Alphaproteobacteria; order SMXQ01; family SMXQ01; genus JBJHAU01. Next base: position 19,050 of record JBJHAU010000002.1, read on the forward strand.
CATCGTCTTCTTCGGTTCGGCCCGCATCCTTTCCAGGGACGCCGCCCGGAAGGCGCTCCGGGATGCCGAAAAGAAGGGCGCAGGCATCGACGCCGCGCGGCAGCGGCTTGTCATGTCGCGCTTTTACGAGGAAACCCGGGATCTGTCCCGGCGGCTGACCGAATGGTCGAAGGGGCTTGGCGGCGGCAAGCGATTCGTGGTCTGCACCGGGGGCGGACCCGGCATCATGGAAGCCGCCAATCGCGGCGCCCATGACGCACGCGGGCTGAACATCGGCCTGAACATCGCCCTGCCCTTCGAGCAGGAAGCGAACCCCTATTCCACCCGCGAGCTGACCTTCCAGTTTCACTACTTCTTCATGCGCAAGCTCTGGTTCGCCTATTTCGCCAAGGCGATGGTGTTCATGCCCGGCGGCCTCGGCACCATGGACGAGCTGATGGAGGTTCTCACCCTCTGCCAGACCCTGAAACTCAAGAAGAAAATGCCGATGGTGCTCTACGGCAAGACCTTCTGGCGCAAGGCGCTGGACTTCAACACCATGGTGGAGGCAGGCACCATCGCCCGCGATGATCTCGACCTCGTGCGGGTGACCGATTCGGTCGACGAGGCCTACACCATCATCACCGAACATCTGATGAAGCACGATCTCGACAAGCCGGGGGGCACCATGGAACCCTGGACGCGGATGGTCGGAACCGACCCGCGCCGCTAGGGTGCCGAAAGGCCCCCCGTGCCTCTATCGCCGGGACGGGTTCGCCGTTACGGCTCAGCCGCTCACGATCTTCCAGCTGCCATCGGCCTGACGGCAGGCCGTGCCATAGGCCTCTTCGGTCTTGCCGCCGATCTGCACCGTCTGGGTGAATTCCCGACAGGGCGTGCCATCCTGGCGCTGATAGGTGCGCACCGGCGTCACGGTGCCGGAATGGCCACTGTCGGGGTTCACCCAGCTTCCCGTCTGGCCGGTCGGGGCCGTTTCCAGGGTGCGCTGCGTGGTGCGGGTGGCGTAGGCCTGGTCGGCGCGATCAAGCGAGCGCCCGACCTCCATGCCGATCAACGCCCCGGCAAGGGTGCCGACGCCGATCATGATGTGCTGTCCGGTTCCGCGCCCGAAGGCCGATCCGGCTACCCCGCCGGCCACCGCGCCGATGACCGTGCCCACCTGTTCCTTCTGTCCGGCGGATTGGGAGCAGCCGCCAAGCACCAGCGCCACGCCAAGAAGCGCGGCCACGGCCATGCCCCGGGCGGCGGAACCACGGTTCGGCCGACGCAGGGCCGGTCTCCGGGAAGACTGCGTGTTCATTGCGGAACTCCTTATTTTCTGGTGAAGTTTTCTGGTGAAGTTTTCTGGTGAACCTGTTCTGTCTGTCTCGCTGTCACGGCCTCGTTTCGAAACGCCCGGGGCCTGTTCCCCGTGCCTGTTTCCCGTGCCTGTTTCCGGGGCCCTTCCCCAGGACGGACCAAGAATGGCGCAGGCAAGCTGAAGCCAGGCTGAACCGGTCGTTCATCGGCGGTTCAGCCTCTTCGGCCTAGGAGAGGGCTGTGTACAGGACTCGGAGCATGGCCCGGAACGGGGTTATCCGAAGCCTCGTGAAACGCCTCATGAGACGCCTCATGAAGAGAAAGCCAGACGGCTCGGAAAGAGAAGGACGGGCGTGATCGGAGCCATGGACACCAGGGAAACAGGATCGGGCGGCGGCGGATCGGGCCGGGGTTTCCGTCATTTCCGTCAAGGGAGACGCCCTGGGCCGGTGCGATCCGCCCCCATGCTGCTGACGCTTCTTTTGCTGGCGCTGTCCCCCGGCACGGGCCACGCCTTTTTCGCGGATCGCCCGGGCCAGCTGGCGCAGCAGGCCGATTTCGTGAATCCCTTCGTGACCCCGCGCGCGCCCCAGCCCCCGCGTGAATCCCCGCGCGAGGGTGGCTGGCAGCGCGACGAACGCGGCTGGCAGACGCGCGATCCGGGCTGGGGCGGCCGCGATGCTGCCCGCGACGCGGTGCAGCGCGGCGACATCCTTCCCCTCGAACAGGTGGTCGCCTCGGTTCAGGCGCGCCATCCGGGCCGGGTTCTCGATGCCCGTCTGGACACGGCGCGCCCTGTCTATCATCTTCGTCTTCTGGCCACGGGCGGGCAGGTTCTGCGAATCGCCGCCGATGCCCGCAACGGCGCCATCCTCTCGGTGCAGGGTGCCCCCTGATGCCGGAAACCCTGAACCCCGTGCCGGGGATGCGGCGGGTGCCGCGGCGCGCCATGCCCGTGCCCTTCCCGACGGGCCATGCCCTGCGGAACCCATGATCCTGCGGGCCGGATACGAGGTGGCCGATGCGGCTTCTGGTTGTTGAAGACGATCCCGAACTGCGCCGCCAGGTGGTCTCTTCCCTGCGCGAGGCGGGCTACAGTGTCGATACGGCAGGCGATGGCGAAGAGGCGCATTTCCTTGGCGACAGCGAACCCTATGACGCGGTGGTGCTCGATCTCGGGCTGCCCCTGATCGACGGGTTGACGGTTCTGGAGCGCTGGCGGGGAGCGGGGCGCCTGATGCCTGTCCTGATCCTGACGGCGCGCGACCGCTGGCGAGAAAAGGTGGCGGGATTCGATGCCGGGGCCGATGATTACCTGACCAAACCGTTCCGCATGGAAGAACTGCTGGCCCGGATCCGCGCCCTGATCCGCCGTGCCGCCGGTCATGCCGCGCCGGTCATCGAGTGCGGCGCCGTCTCCATCGACACCCGCAGTGCCCGGGTTACCCTGAACGGCCAGCCGGTGCGGCTGACCGGCCATGAATACCGGCTGCTGGCCTATCTTGCCCATGAGGGCGATCGCGCCATCAGCCGCACGGAGCTGACCGAACACATTTACGATCAGGATTTCGACCGCGATTCCAACACCATCGAGGTGTTCATCGGTCGCCTGCGCCGCAAGCTTGGGGCCGGCATCATCGTCACCGAGCGCGGCCTGGGCTATCGTCTGGGACGGATCGATCCCGGCCCGGACAGCCTGCCCTGAACCACGAATGGCGACCATGCGCCTTGCTCCCACTTCCCTCGCCAGCCGCCTGATTCTCGGAGCCAGTCTCTGGATCCTCGCCGCCCTTCTGGCCGCCGGTCTGATCCTCTCCGCCCTGTTTTCCCGGCAGGTGGAACACGATTTCGACCGCCGCCTCGCGGTGCTGATGGAAACCCTGATCATGGTCACCGATGGCGATGAGCAGGGCGCCATCCAGCTGCTTGGCCCCCAGGGCGATCCGCGCTTCGAACAGCCCTTGTCGGGATGGTACTGGCAGATCGAAACCGAAGGCAGCGTGCAGCTGGCTTCCCGTTCGCTCTGGGACCGGATTCTGGAGCCGCCACGCCCGGCGCGCGCCCTTCTCGAAAAGGGCGGCGACACGGTCGAGCCGGGGCTGCGGCTGGCCGGCCCGGGCGGACAGGAGCTGCGCGGTCTGGAACGGGTGGTGCGCTTCGAGACCGGACCGGAACACCGCTATCTGGTGGCCGGTGATGCGTCCGAGATCGATGCCGCCCTCGCCCCCTTCCGGCGCACCCTGGCCATCGCCCTGGCCCTGCTCGGCCTTGGTCTGTTCGGTGCGGTGGCGGCCCAGGTCTGGTTCGGGCTGCATCCGCTGGGCCGTCTGCGCCGGGCCCTTGCCCGGGTGCGCCGTGGCGAGGCGCGGCGGATCGACGGCCCCTATCCCGGGGAAATCGCGCCCCTGGTAGCGGAAGCCAACAGCCTTCTGGACCATGGCGAGGACATGGTGATGCGCGCGCGAACCCATCTCGGCAATCTGGCGCACGCCCTGAAGACGCCGCTGTCGGTTCTGGCGCTGGCAGCGGAAGACGACCGTTCGCCCCTTGGCGATACGGTGCGCCGGGAGGCCTTCGCCATGCGGGCCCGGATCGATCATCATCTGGCGCGGGCACGGGCGGCAGGAAGCACCGGAGGGTTCGGCCAGACGGCAGAGACCGGGCCGATCCTGAACGGGCTCGTCCAGGCCCTCGGGCGCATGTTTCGCGATCGCGGGCTTGCGATCCGCCTTGACCCGGGCGAGGATCCGGGCGAGGCCCCGCCTCGCCGCGAAATCGGTGCCGGAACCGGCAAGGCCGGGGCGGAAGCGATGCACTCCGGGCCGCCGCCCGCCTTTCGCGGCGATGCCCAGGATCTCGAGGAAATGCTCGGCAACCTGCTGGAAAACGCCTGCAAGTGGGCCGCCTCCGAGGTGCGGGTCTCGGCCGGGGCCGGGGCCGGCGGGCGGCTCTGCGTGATCATCGAGGATGACGGGCCGGGACTCGACCCCGCCGAGCGGGCGCGGGCACTGGCGCGCGGCGAAAGGCTGGATGAAACGGTCCCGGGCTCCGGCCTCGGCCTGGCCATCGTGGCAGAGATCGCCGCGCTTTATGATGGCGCCCTCAAGCTCGAAACATCGCCCCTTGGCGGGCTGAAGGCCATTCTCGACCTGCCCGGAACGGCCAGCCCCCGGCCTGCAAGGGAAGGGAAAGGCGCGGAAGGGAAAGATATGGTGCCGCCTGCGTGACTCGAACACGCGACCCTCGCATTACGAATGCGATGCTCTACCAACTGAGCTAAGGCGGCACGGACGGGCGGAGACTAACGCGAAACAGCGGCAAGGCCAATCCGGAATCGGTGTCTCCGCCGCCTCATTCCCGTGGCCCGGAAGCAGTGGGCCCCGGAAGCGGCCCCGCCGCGCCATCCCCGCCGGCACGGCCCCCCGCAAGGCGTACAACCGGCCCCGCCAGTGTTGCCGCCGCCGCAGGGACAAGGCGAACCAGATCATCCGGACGGCGCCAGGCAAGACTGTCGAAGGCCTGGCAATGCG
>JBJHAU010000003.1:0-23026 GCA_050480665.1 Alphaproteobacteria bacterium
CTCCACCACATGGTCGAGAACAGGGCCGGTATTCACCTCACGGGGGGGAATCGGCTCGCTCTTCTCTTTGGGCTTTGCGCGGTAGGCCTTGACCGCATCCAGGCTGATGTCGCCCACGAGAAACCGGGAGGTGCCGACATGAGTCAGGATTCGAAAGCGCCGGTCGAAGCCGGGCATGTCATGAAACAGAAGGACAGGCGGGTAGAGATGTTCACTGGCCAGTTCAAACAAGGCCCCAATCTCGAGTTCCGGTGAGGCGCCCTCCACGGGAACGAGTTCTCCACCTGCCTCGACTTCCTTCAAAAAAGCCCGCAAATCTCCCATCGCCGCCTTGCGGCGATCCTCAAGCGACACCATGGCTTATTCCCTCCCTGAAACGCACCACCCCATAACGACCCACGATCCCCGTTCATGCATGCCCGACACAACGTTCATTGAATTGGGCCACTCACAGGCAGAAATGTTGATTATCATGGTTATTTTCATTATCCGCAATCTTGCATGATCCCCTGCCCATGACAACCCCCCATCCTCTGGCCCGCATCCTTTGGTCCGCATCCTCTGGCTGAGGTTTACCCGGGCGCAGGTCTCGGATACGCTCCATCGGATGAGATGGGGTCGAGAGGATCTTCTGCCCCTTCAGCACTCGGGAAGTCCGTATCATCCCGATCTGATCATGAGGCCGCGCCCAGACCTGATCGCAAGCCCCTCCCATGCCCTCAGCCTCGGGCAAGGCCCCAGCAGGGCGAAAGAGTCCATCGCCCTGAGAACCCGGGGGTTCATTCACATGCGACACAGACATGCACTTATCCCAAGAACCGGGCCAGAACCGGCGCTCAATGAGAATACACCCCGCCCTCCGTTCCTGTTCGGCAGGGCTGTTCCGGCAACCGGCCACCCATCGAGCCGAAACCGATGAACCCTTGACCTGAGGAGTCCCTGACCATGCCCGCAGAAGCCATGCACGCAGACAAGACGCAACTGCCCGGCGGAATCGAACCTCTCAGGCCCAGGGCGCGGCTCGGGGTGATCATTCCGTCCTCGAACCGGGTGGCAGAACCCGATTTCCAGGCATTCTGCCCCAGCGGCGTGGTGCCGCATTTCATGCGCCTGCGCATGACAGGCCCCCACAAGAACCGCTTCGAGGATCTTCTGGGCAAGGTTCATGAGGCCGCCAGCATCCTTGGCGATGCGAAATGCGATGTGATCCTGCTTCAGTGCACGGGAACCTCGATGTCGGGAGGCTATGGCGGAGAGGCCCGCATCGCCGCCGCCATCGAAGCGGCCACCGGACGGCCCGCCCTGACCACGGCCACCTGCCTGATGGACGCGCTGAACCGGCTTCAGATGCGCCGGCTTGTTTTCATTTCCGAAAACGACAAGGCCGAATACGCCGAAAAGGCCGCCTTTCTCAGCGCCGCCGGGCATGAGGTGGTGGCCGGGGCTGGCGCCGATCTCAGAAGCGATCAGTCCTGCATCGCCCCGCCCGGTTTCTGGCGCGATCTGGCGCATGCGCATCATCATCAAGACGCCGATGGCATCTTCCTGAGCTGCGCCAACATCCATGCCATCGATGTGATCGAACAGCTGGAAGAGGAATTGCGGCTGCCGGTCGTGACCAGCAACCAGGTGGCACTGTGGCGAAGCCTGCGTGAAGTGGGGATCGACGATCCTGTTCCCGGGCTCGGAAGGCTCGGCCGGATGGGCCTTTCATGACCACAGGGCGCGGATCGAGACGGCCCCAACCGCATCAAGGGGCAACCCTTCGTCAACGGCCACCCCTTCGCGCGGCGGGCGAAACGGCCATGGCCAGCCCCGGGGGCAGGACATTCCAGCTCCTCACCCCATCCCGGGTTCTCACGGCATTGCGGGCCCCCACAGCATCCGGGCAGGGCGCAGGATGAACGGCCCGGCGCAACAGGATCCGGCCGGTGAGCCCCCCCGGGGGCAAGACGCGGCAAGCAAGGGAACGATAGGCGAGGGAACATCTGGCGAGGGATCAGCCGGCGAGGTTTTTCTCGCGTTTCTGAAACTGGGGCTGACCAGCTTCGGCGGGCCGATCGCGCATCTTGGCTATTTCCGCGACGAGTTGGTCACACGCCGGCGCTGGCTGTCGGAAGCGGCCTATGCCGATATTGTCGCGTTGTGCCAGTTCCTGCCCGGCCCGGCATCCTCCCAGGTGGGCTTTGCCCTGGGCATGCGGCGCGCGGGCTGGCTTGGGGCCCTTGCGGCCTTTGTGGCCTTCACCCTGCCGTCTGCTGCCATTCTCGTGATCTTTGCGATGACGGCGGCAACCCTTTCCGGGGTGATCGCCGAGGGCGCGCTTCACGGGCTGAAGATCGTGGCGGTCGCGATCATCGCCCAGGCCGTCTGGGGCATGGCGCGAAGCCTTTGCCCCGACAGGGAGCGCGCGGTAATCGCAGCCGCTGCGGTGTTTGTGCTGGCCTTCGTGCCGGGCGCCTTGGGCATGGTCATCGCCATCCTGCTGGGTGCCCTTACGGGGCTTGCCCTTGGGCGCGGCACCGGCACCCCGGCAGGCGCGGGCCAGCCCCTTGCCCATCCGATCCCGCGCGGGGTTGCCGCGGGCGCGCTTGTGATGTTTTTCGTGCTTCTGGCCCTGCTGCCGTTCTTTGCCGGCCACAGCCAGGCGCTGGCCGTGGTCGACAGCTTCTATCGCGCCGGCGCGCTGGTGTTTGGCGGGGGGCATGTGGTTCTGCCGCTGTTGCAGGCCGAGGTTACCCCGCCGGGCTGGGTCAGCCAGGATGTCTTTCTCGCCGGCTATGGTGCGGCGCAGGCCGTGCCGGGGCCGCTGTTCACCTTCGCCGCCTATCTGGGGGCGGTGCTGGAGCCGGAACCCCGTGGTCTCGCCGGGGCGCTGCTTGCGCTTGGCGCCGTCTTCCTTCCCGGTTTCCTGCTTCTGGTGGGTATCCTGCCCTTCTGGGACCGGTTCCGGACCATGGCCCGCGCACAATCGATGATGCAGGGAACCAATGCCGCCGTGGTCGGCATTCTCGGGGCCGCGCTGTATTCTCCGGTCTTCACCGAGGCTGTCGGCTCCATGCGCGACTTCACCCTGGCGCTGGCCTGCTTCATCCTGCTGATGGCCTGGAAAACCCAGCCATGGATCGTGGTGGCCGTGGCCGCCCTGGGAGGGGCAGGGCTTGCCCTGATCGGCTGAGCCTCAGGATCCGCCCGCGCCGCTCACCCCCGGGAAGCCCCCCGCCCCCGGCACGAAGAAAGGGGGCGACGCGCCCCAAAGCGGCGAGCAACGCAGGCAAGTGCCCCGGCAAGACGCCGGAAGAAACGGCCACAAGGCGGGTTTGGGAAAAATGGTGCCCAGGGACAGAATCGAACTGCCGACACGGGGATTTTCAGTCCCCTGCTCTACCAACTGAGCTACCTGGGCATCCGGAAAGAACCGGGAACCCCCGGGGTGATCCGGGAGCATCCGGCCCGTTCGGGCCGGGATTTGCGGTTATAGAAAGAATTGCAGCCCCTGTAAAGGGACCGCCGCCGCCCGGGAACAAGGGCTTGCGCCCCGCCCTGAGCGGGCGTGAAACCGGCTAGGCCCCTTCTTCGGGGCGGCCACTGTCGGGAATGTCTTTCCCGGGCTCGTCATCGGGAATCCTGTAGGCCTCTCCCAGCCAGCGGCCGAGATCGATATCGGCACAGCGGCGCGAGCAGAACGGTTTGCGCAAATCTTCTGCCGGGCGGCCGCAGATCGGGCAGGCAGGCTTGCGGCGCGGGGCAGATGCAGGGGAAGCTGCGGTCTCGGAAGGCATGATGGCAGCGAGAATACATGGCTCCGCCCACCCCGCCAAGATGCGAGAGGCCCCGCAGCCTGCCGCACATCGGGCCAGCCCGATTCCCTTGCCGGGAGGATTATCTGCAATTTTAGGGAAATCCCGTTCAATACAATTTGACGAAAAGGCCGCGTTTGCACACCTTGCCGCCATGACCGAAGACCCCAACCCACCGGCCACGCAGGCCCCGCAGGCTCCGACGGCCCCACCGGCCCCGCAGGTTCCGACGGCCCCGCGCCATGCGCTTTGTTCATGGCTCATCCCTTTGGGGGCCGGGCTGGTTTCCGGCGCCGTTCTGGGGGCGTTCGGTCTGTGGATTCTATCCCTGAACGGCACCCGGGATACGGTCACGACACTGACCCTCAACGCCCAGCCTTCGGCCCTTTCCACATGCCTGAGCGACATGCTCCGGGACGAGTGGCTGCCCGGCCCCCAGGGCATGGCAGAACGCAGCCCGAGGCATGAACTGCACCTCATGGTCGATGAATCCGGATCCCACCGCCTTCTCTACCAGGCCCATGGCGACCACCGATTCACCGTCGCCATCAAGCCCGAGAACGGGGGCAGCAAGGCCGCGATCATCATCTATCCTGCCCGCGATCCCGGTTCCCTGATCCGCTCTGCCCTTCTCTCCTGCGATGCACAGGCACGCGGCTAGCGCACCCGCCCGCTGAAGGGGAAAGCGCGCTTCCGGAAGCCATCGTGGAACAGCTTGTAGGGCCTGGAACAGCTTGTGGATCGTGCAACAGGTCGTGGAAATGGGCCAGAGGCCATCGGGGGGCCGGGCGGGCGGCATCGCTCATCCGCCAGGATCAGCCCTCGTTCAGGGGGCCCTGCCCGCGGCGGCGCGCCAGCTCGACCAGGCCCAGAGTCGAGAACTCCGTCATGGCGATCAGCTCGGGATCATCCTTGAGGGCGGCGGTGAAGGCTTCCAGAACCTTCTCGCGATGATCGGCCCTGTCCATATGGATGAAATCCACCACCACCAGCCCGCCGATGCGGCGAAGCCGTAATTGAAAGGCGATTTCCCGCGCCGCCTCCAGATTGGTCTCCAGAATCGTCTGGGCATGGCTTCCCCGGCCCGTATTCCGGCCGGAGTTCACATCGATCGCGGTCAGCGCCGCCGTGCCTTCGATCACGAGAGAGCCCCCGCAGGGAAGGGGCACAAGGGGCTCGCCCGCTTCGGCAAGGGCATCGTCGATCCCGAAGGCAACGAAGAGTGGCTCCGGCCCGGACCAGAGTTCGAGCGCGACCTCATCCTCAAGCCCGTGTTCGGACAGAAACGCCGCCGCCGTCTGTCTGTCGATCTCGGCATCGACCCGCACGCGGCTGAGCCCGGCCCGGACATGATCGCGCAGGATCGCGGCAAGCCCGCTGCCTTCCGCATGCAGGCAGGCCGGCGGCGTTGCCTGCCGCGCAGAATCCTGAAGGGCCCGCCAGCGATCGGCAAGCTCGCCTGCTTCGGCGACAAGCCTTGCCATCGGCACGGAGTCCGCCACGGTCCGGACGATCAGCCCGCCGCCCTGGGGAAGTTCCCCGGCGAGGGCCAATGCGGCTTCGGCGCGGAAGGCGGGATCGAGGATCCGCCGCGAGACGCGAAGCCCGGGCTGAAACGGGGTCAGAACGAGATAGCGTCCGGCCAGGGAAATCGCCCGGGTCAGCCCCGCCCCCTTCCCGGCCTGGGGCGCCTTGGTAACCTGCACGAGAACGGAATCCCCTTCGCAGAGAGGAGGAAAGGAGGGAGGCTCGATCTCCGGCGCGACGGCGGGGCCGGGTTCGGGGCGGCGCAGCATCGGTGGAGGGCGCCGGGCAAGGGAAAGAAACCCGGCCGTTTGCGCGCCGATATCCACGAAGGCCGCTTCCAGCCCGGGCATGAGGGCACGGACACGGCCAAGCAGGACGGAACCCACGGAATCGGCGGGATCCGATGCTGGCGCGACCATCTCGGCAAGACGGCCCTCGGCCATCAGCGCCGCACGGATCCTGCCGCCTGCCCGGCTGCAGAGGATGCTGTCAATCCCCGCCACCATGCCCCGCGCCAACAGGTGAGGATGAAGATGAGGGTGAGGCCGGTGGACAGCCCAGCCCGGTCAGCATCTGTTCCACATCGAACAGCGACAGGCCGACGACATTCGAATAAGAGCCGATGATCCGGCGCACGAACACCGCCGCCCGGCCCTGAATGGCATAGCCTCCGGCCTTGCCCTGCCATTCCCCGCCTTCCAGATAGGCGGCGATGTCATCTTCGGAAAGGCGCTTGAAGATCACCACAGTCTCCGCCAGGCGCTGATGCACCCGCCCTTCGGGGGTGATCACGCAAAGGCCGCCATAAACCCGATGCCGCCGCCCGGAAAGGCGCAACAGGCAGGCCCGTGCATCCTTTTCGGTTTCAGCCTTGGGAAGAATCCGTCGGCCACAGGCCACCACGGTATCGGCCGCCAGAACGAAACACCCTGCAACCTCGGCCGATCCGGCGACCGCGCTTGCCTTTTCACGCGCAAGACGCAGGGCGTGAAGCCGGGGAATCTCGCCGGGAGGGATGGCTTCGTCGATGTCGGCAGGCAGGACCAGAGACGGCGCCCGACCGATCTGCATCAGCAGTTCGAGCCGCCGTGGCGAGGCCGAGGCAAGAACCAGCGCGGGGCTTGCGGGCATCATCCGCGCCCGCAGGCTATTTGAATCGGAAAGTGATGCGACCCTTGGTCAGGTCATACGGAGTCATTTCGACATTGACCTTGTCGCCAACAAGCACGCGAATGCGATGCTTGCGCATCTTGCCCGAAGTATAGGCAAGAATCTCATGGCCGTTATCCAGTTTGACGCGGAACATGGCATTGGGCAGAATTTCCACCACGTCGCCGGAAAACTCGATTCCTTCTTCCTTCGCCATTGATTCTCCTGTCAGTGATTCAAACCGGCCCGGACAATGGGCCGATCATCGGGGGGCGTCAACCCTCTTCGCCCCGCCCGGCAAGGGGCATGTTCAGGCGCAGGCCCAGCGAAAGCGCATGAGCATCCAGCCCTTCCGCCTCGGCCAGCGCCATGGCCGCCGGGCCGATCGCCCGCAGCGCCGCACTATCGCAGCCGATCAGCGATGTCCGTTTCAGGAAATTGAGAACCGAAAGCCCTGAAGCGAAACGGGCCGTTCCATTCGTGGGCAGGACATGGTTGGGACCGGCCATGTAATCGCCGATGGCTTCCGGCGTGAAGCGGCCAAGGAAAATGGCCCCGGCATGGCACACCCTTGCGGCGAGAGCGTCCGGCGCCTCGACGGCGAGCTCAAGATGTTCCGGCGCGATCCGATCGATCAGGGCGGGAGCCGCGTCGAGGGAATCGACCACGATCACCGCACCGTGGCGCGCCCAGCTCTCCCCGGCCACCGCCTCGCGGGGGAGAGTTTTCAGCCGGGAGGCAACCGCCTTTTCGACGCGATCAGCGAAGGATCTGTCATCGGTGATCAGGATCGCCTGGGCCGAAGGATCATGCTCGGCCTGGGAAAGCAGGTCGATGGCGATCCAGTCCGGATCGTTCGCACCATCGGCGACAACCAGGATTTCCGAAGGCCCGGCCACCATATCGATCCCCACGGTGCCGTAAAGCTGTCGCTTGGCCGCGGCCACCCAGGCATTTCCGGGGCCGACGATCACATCGACCGGAGCAAGGCCTTCGGTGCCATAGGCCAGCGCGGCAATCGCCTGGGCGCCGCCGATCCGGTAGATCTCGTGCACCCCGGCCCTTCGGGCTGCCGCCAGAACCAGGGGATTGACCAGCCCATCCGGGGTGGGCACCGTCATGACGATCCGTGCCACACCGGCGATCCGCGCCGGCACCGCATTCATCAGCACCGATGAAGGATAGGCGGCCCGCCCGCCCGGAACATAGACCCCCGCGGCCGAAACCGGACGCCAGCGCCAGCCCAGGGAAAGCCCTGCCTCGTCCACATGGCTGCCGTCCGGCGGCACCTGCCTTGCGTGATAGGCGGCGATCCGCGCCTCGGCAAGATCCAGGGCGGCAAGGGCACGGGGAGAACAGGCAGCGTCGGCGGCGAGGATATCCTCGTCGGGAATGCGCAGGGTTTCAGGGGTCAGGGTCAGGCGATCGAAGCGCTGGGTATAGTCGATGACCGCCGCATCGCCACGCTGGCGCACATCGTCCAGAATCCGCGCCACATCCCGATCCACGCCCGAAGCCTCGTCGCGCCGCGCGGCAAGCAGGCGTGCGAAGGACTCTTCGAATCCGGGATCCGTGCTAAGCAGCCGGACAGGCATCTGACCCTGCGGTTCTGGCGGCATTCTTCGGTGACTCGGTCGCGGCGCCCAGCGCCTCGGCAAAGCGATCGATCCAGTCCATGATGGCCCGGGGGCGGGTTTTCAGCGCCGTCCGGTTCACCACCAGGCGCGAGCTGACATCGGCGATATGCTCGATTTCCACCAGCCCGTTGGCCTTGAGCGTGGCCCCGGTGGACACAAGGTCGACGATCCTTCGGCACAGGCCCAGCGATGGGGCCAGTTCCATCGAACCGTTCAGCTTGATGCATTCCGCCTGCACCCCCCGCGCCGCGAAATGCCGCCGGGTGATCTCGGGATATTTCGTCGCCACCCGTACGCTGGACCATCGCTGCGGATCATCCTGATCGACCATGGTCACCGGTTCGGCCACCGCCAGCCGACACCGGCCGATACCAAGATCGAGCGGCGCGTAGACCTCGGGATAGGAAAACTCGGTCAGCACGTCGGAACCGGCGATCCCGAGATGCGCCCCGCCGAAGGCAACGATGGTCGCCACATCGAAGGCGCGCACCGCCACAAGATCGAGGGCCGGATCGCTGGTGGCGAATTTGAGCTGTCGCGTGGCCGGATCATCGAAGGCCGGTTCCGGCACGATTCCGACCCGCGCCATCAACGGCCGCGCTTCATCAAGGATACGCCCCTTGGGCAGGGCCATCACCAGAGGATCGGTTTCGGACACGAGGTCGCCTTCGATGGTCATGATCGCGGAAGATTGCGAACCCGCGCCTTTTAGCGCGGATTGCCGTCCGGTTCCAGTTTCCCGTCATCCTCATGACAAGGCTGCCAGAGGGTGGGCCAGGGCTCGTCCAGATCACGGGCGAGAATCTCGGTCTCTGTCACCTCAAGGCGCAGGGCGGCGCCGCCGGCGAAATGCAGCACCACGGCATCATCGGCGGCCGCCATCGCCAGCACTTCCATGATGCGGCCCCGGCCTTCCGGGGCATCGGGATGGAATCCGCGGCTTTGCACCCGGCGCACATGGGCGATGGAAAGGCCGCAATGCACCCGTTCATAGGGTTCGGACCCGGAGCGTTCCCCGGCCCCGTGGACGCCCTCCCAGCGGAAGCGGTTGAGCAGAAGGATGAACCGTCCCTCATCGGGCAGGAAACGCATGGCCTCGACCGAGACCAGGGCATCCTGAAGGCAGGCGCCCAGGAAGGCTATGTCCTCGGCATCCACCGCCCGTACGCTCAGGCGCGAAGGCGGATCGCCGCGATCCTTCTCGTCCCTTGCCGCTGTCATGACCCGTGCACCCCGTGTCCCGACTAATCCTTCAGGCGCTCGATCTCCGCACCGCAGGCGGCCAGCTTGGCTTCCAGCCGTTCGTAGCCGCGATCCAGATGATAGACCCGATTGATGATGGTTTCTCCCTCTGCCACCAGCCCGGCAAGCACCAGGCTGACCGAGGCGCGCAGATCGGTGGCCATCACCTCGGCGCCGGTCAGCGATGCCGCGCCGCGCACCATGGCCGAGCCCCCGTGCACCGTGATGCTGGCCCCCATGCGCGCCAGTTCGGGAACATGCATGAAGCGGTTTTCGAAGATTGTCTCGGTGATCATTGCCGCCCCGCGCGACACCGCCATCGCCGCCATGATCTGCGCCTGAAGATCGGTGGGAAAGCCGGGATAGGGCTCCGTCATCACATCGACGCCGGAAAGCCGGGTCCGCCCCCGGCGAATCCTGACCCCGCCCTTCCCCGGCAGAACCCTGGCCCCGGCATTCCGCAAAGCCTCGAACAGGGCCTCGTTATGGCTGGCCACGGCGCCTTCCAGCAGAACATCGCCCCCGGCCATGGCTGCGGCAATGGCATAGGTTCCCGCTTCGATACGATCGGCCACAACCTGATGCGAGGCCCCATGAAGCCGTTCCTTGCCCTGGATCCGCACCGTATCGGTTCCCGCGCCTTCGATCTCCGCCCCCATGGCGATCAGGCAGCGGGCCAGATCGACGATTTCCGGCTCACGCGCGGCATTGGACAGCACGGTTTCCCCACGGGCGAGACAGGCGGCCATCATCAGATTTTCGGTCGCCCCCACCGAAGCGAGGGGAAAGACGATATGCGCCCCCTTCAGCCGTTTCGCGGCGCGCGCCTCGATATAGCCGCTCTCGACCTCGATCTCGGCGCCAAGCTGTTCCAGCCCCTTCAGATGAAGATCGACCGGGCGGTTGCCGATGGCGCAGCCGCCGGGAAGGGAAACCCTGGCCACACCGGCACGGGCCACCAGCCCGCCCAGCACCAGAACGGAAGCCCGCATCCGCCGTACCAGATCGTAGGGCGCCGTGGTCGAGGCGATGCTGTCCGCATGAAGGGTCAGAACCCGCCCGGCATGGCCGCCCGGCGCATCCCCATCCATGGCGATGCTGACGCCAAGTTCGGCGAGCAGGCTGGCCATGGTGGAAATGTCGGCAAGGTGGGGCAGATTGCCGAGACTGAGCGGCTCTTCGCTCAGCAGGCAGGCGGCCATCAGCGGCAGGGCCGCATTCTTGGCCCCGGACACCCGGATGGTCCCGTTGAGAGGCCTACCCCCGCGAATGCGAATGCGATCCATGCCTAGAGCCGGGGCAGCGTCACGCCGCGCTGGCCCTGATACTTGCCGGCGCGATCCGCGTAGGAGGTTTCGCAAACCCCCTCGCCCTTCAGGAACAGGAACTGGCAGGCGCCTTCATGGGCATAGATCCGGGCCGGCAGGGGCGTGGTGTTGGAGAATTCGAGGGTGACATGACCTTCCCATTCCGGCTCCAGCGGTGTCACGTTCACGATGATCCCGCAGCGGGCATAGGTCGACTTGCCGAGACAGATCACCAGCACATCGCGAGGCACGCGGAAGTATTCCACGGTGCGCGCAAGGGCGAAGGAATTCGGCGGAATCACGCAGGCTGGCCCGTTGCGATCCACGAAGCCCTTCTGATCGAAGGCCTTGGGATCGACGACCGCGGAATCGACATTGGTGAACACCTTGAACTCGTCGCTGACCCTGGCATCATAGCCATAGGACGACACCCCGTAGGAGATCACCCCGTCACGCTTCTGGGCCTCGACGAAAGGCTCGATCATGCCGTGTCGGGTGGCCATTTCGCGAATCCAGCTGTCGGGCATGATGCCCATGGGCGCAACTCCTTATCCTTTGCCTGATCCTTGGGTCCCGGTCCTTGGTCCTTGGTCCCGGTCCTTGGTCCCGGTTGGTCTCTTGTGGTTCCTGCCGGGCCCCTGCCGGGTTCCGGGCAGGGTTCAGAACGGGTCCCTTCCGGTCCTTTTCCGGCACGGCACGACACGGGCGCACCAACCTGCCCCTTCGAGCGTGGTTCTGATTACCCCAAGCCCGGGCGACACTCAACACCCGCCATCATCGACAGGTCCCACCGGAAGGCGGTCGATCGAAGCTCTGCCGACAACATGAGCATTACCACCATTTTGCCTGCCGTTCTGGAAGCATTCCAACTTTACCCCCCATCCGGGCTCCGCCAAAGCTTAAAGCAAGGTTAACAACGGCGGGTACAGGATCGTGGCGCTGCTCGACTTCAGCAAGGACACTTTCAGAGAGGCCCCCAGAGAGGCCCCTTACAGCAAGAACCGTTCCGGCCAGGAAACGGGTCAAGGGCCGCAAGTCCTGGAACAGGATCTGAATCTGGAACTGGACCCGGAACTGGACCCGGAACTGGACCCGGAACTGGACATGGCACGGGATGCCGGACTCAGGCGCGGCATGCGGCGACAAGCCGTGAACATGCTGAATGTAATGATGAAGCAGCGCGATCCCTACACCGCAGAGCATCAGCATCAGGTCGCAATCTTCGCGACCGCCATCGGCAAGGCCATGGATCTGCCTTCGCACCGGCTGGAGGCTCTGGAACTCGGCGGGCTGATCCACGACATCGGCAAGATCGGCATTCCTTCCGACATCCTGACCAAGCCGGGACAGCTCTCGCCGGAAGAACATGCCCTTGTGCAGCGGCATGTGGTGATCGGCACCGAGATCGCCCATCCTTTCGATTTCGAGGCCCCGATCAAGCAGATCATTGCCCAGCATCATGAACGGCCGGACGGCAGCGGCTATCCGCTGGGGCTTAAGGGGGCAGCGATCTCCCTTGAAGCACGGATCGTGGCCGTGGCCGATGTGTTCGATGCCATGACCAGCCATCGGCCCTACCGCCCGGCACGCTCCGAATCGATCGCCAGGGACGAACTGATGGCGGGCCGGGGCCACCGCTACGATGCGGATGTGGTGAACGCCGCCATCACCGTTCTCGACCGGGTTGTCGCATTCAAAAATGTCCCCGCGCCGCCCCAAGGCATCGATCCCTCGGGATCCATGGCCCGAAGCATGGTTCTGAAAACATCGTGAACAGGCTCGCGAAAACGAATTGGCGTCCGACTCCTGACAAAATCTTAAACACTACGGGTGATACAACATGGCACTGATCGATATCGAACGGTATCGGGCCACACGCGAACCAGATTATGTCCTTGTTGTCGATGACGACAAGGAACAGGCCAACGCCATAACGGATTATCTGATGGATGAAGGCATACCGGCAAAGGCGGCCTGCACGACCTTCGAAACCATCGCCGCTGTCCAGAGGCAAAGACCCAGGCTCGTCCTCATGGATATCAACATGCCGGAAGGTGGCGGAATTGCCCTGGTCAGACGATTGAGAGACATGGGCCTGGACATGCGCATCATGATGATGTCGGGCCATCTCGACGCCATACGCCGCGCCCACGCTGCCAGGATGGATGTTTTCGCCGTGCTGGACAAGCCGATCGACATGACGCTGCTGATCCGTTTCGTCCGCCAGTACCTGGGCTTGAATCCGGGCAAGGCGATGGCACATCCCGCTTCCGGATCCTGAAAGGCTGCACCCCGAATCGCCGGTTTCATACCCGCCGCCAACCGCGCCGCAACCACCACGGCCATTCACGACATCCGGGAACGGCAGTTCGTGACCGCCACGCTCAAGACAATATGATCCATTCCGGTTCCAATTTCGAATAACACATTGTTGTCATTCCTGCGGATATTCAGGTCCCCATGCCCTACCCCAAAGCCATCCTGCTTGTTGAAGATGATCCTGCCACCCGCGAGGAGCTCACCGCCCTTGTCGAGTCACTTGGTATCCGTTGCATTGCGGCAGAAGGAAACCAGCAGGCGATCGCCACCTTTCGCAAGGAGGGACCGTTTGATGCCGTCATTCTCGATATCGAGCTTCCATCGGGCTCGGGGCTTGGCCTTGCCTCGATCCTGAAAGAGGAGTCGGGCGCCACAGCCCCGCCCGATTTTCTGTTCGTGACAGGGCATCCATCCCTCGATCGAAGCATTGAAGCCCTTCGGATCGGGGCCATCGACTTCATCCGCAAGCCGATCGATCCTGAAAAATTCATGGCATCTCTGGCCCGATGCCGGGGCGAAAGGGGCTCCGGCCAACCTTTTCAGGTCACCGCGCCCGGAAGAGCGCCAGCCCCTTCCCATCTTCATGCAACAAAACCGGGGGGTGAAGACAACGATACTCCCCTGGCCCTGATCGAACGACTTGGAAAACTGCGTTCGGCACGGATCGGCATGGAAACCGCGATGGGAAGCGGCGACAGCACCACCGCCTTGCTGATCGAGATCCTGAAAGCCGAAATGAAGGATCAGCCCATCGATGTGACAGGCCTTGCCATCAGTTCCTCCATGCCGCAGACCACGGCCCTGCGGCGGATCGATTCCCTGTCATCGCGCAATCTGATCATCAAGATCACGGCAGAGAATGATCGGCGCCGCATCCTGATTCAACTGACCGATCAGGGACGCCAGATGGCCTACCGTTACCTTCAGGAAGCAGAGAAAGCGATCACAGGCACCCCCCGGCACGGGCAAACAGCGGGGCTCACTGCCCCACTGATCCCCCGCTGAGGCACGGAAGACAGAACCATTCCGGTTCCATATCGTCTTTCGTTTCCACCGGATTCGAATATATCGGGGAGAGTCCCTTCTCTCTTTGGTGACATCAGTCGGGACAATGGCGGGTTACAGATCGCATCCATGCAACCCCCTGCCCGTTTGAAACACTCCCTATGGGAAGGCTCCATATCGAGCCGAGAGAAGCCAGGTTCATGAACACGATCCTGATCGTCGAGGATGACAAGACCCAGGGCGCCGAAATGGCGCAGTTTCTGGAGTCATGCGGTTACGCAACCTGCCTCGCGGAAGACGGGGAAAAGGCCATTGCCACCATCGTCGATGAGGCCCCGGACCTTGTCATGCTCGATCTGAATCTGCCGTGCTTCTCTGGCCACCGCGTGATCGACATCACCCGAAAGCTGAACTTCAGGGGTGCGGTGATTGCCATGTCCGCCGATCCCCTTGGGCTCGACCAGGCCGCTCGGGATTGGAATTTTTCCGCAGTGATTCCGAAGCCCGTCGATAGCGAAACGCTTCGGGCCCTGGTCGCCGGTATGCTTGATCCCTCAGGACAGGATGTGTGATGGCAACCTTGATGCATGATGCCGGCCTCGATCCACACGTTCAGCCTCCCCCCCGGCTTCGCCCCGCCCATCGCTGGCTGGCCGGGGCCTTGCTGGGTGCCGCGGGGTTTGCCCTGAATCTGGTGCCGTTCTCCCTTGGCTTCGGGCTGGATTTCCTGATCGGCGGCTATCTTGCCGTTCTGGCTGTTCTTGTGCTTGGCCTCGGCCCCGGTGTTCTTGCCGGTGCCCTGTCTGGCGCAGCGACCTATTTCCTGTGGGAACATCCCTATGCTGCCATCGTCTTCACCCTCGAGATTCTGGCCATAGGCCTTCTCACCGGGCGTTATCGGATCCCGGCCCTGATCGTAGGCGCAGGGTTCTGGGCACTCGTTGCCCCACCGCTCCTGATCCTTGGCTACCACATCATCATGGGCATGACGATGGATGCGGTTCTGCTTGTCATTCTCAAGCAGGGGGTCAACGGCATTCTCCAGATTGTCGCCGCAGAACTGACCCTGATTGCTCTGGCGCGGCAGCTGCCCCGGCTCAGTGGGCATCCCGGGCATGTGACCTTACGCGACATCGTCCTGAACCTGCTGATCTTCTTCGCCGCAGCCTCGGCCACCATTGCCATGATTGTCAACGCTCAGGCCGGTTTTGCGCGATTCGAGAGCGGCAAGATCGAAGCCCTGCAAGGGGGCGCGCAAGGATCGGAATACCTGCTGCAACACACTATCCGGACGCTTCTGGATCACCATCATGACATGCTTTACGCAACAGGCATTTCCGCTGACAGCCGGATGCCCGAAACACCGATGTTCAGGGCGATCGACGACGCCATCGTGCTGATCCGCGCAAGAACGGAAGACGGAAAGATCGCCTGGGAATGGCAGCGCGATCCCGAAACCTCAAATCCCCTTCTCGTTGCGAACGGCATTACAATGACGCTCCCCCACGAACACGATCTTCACCTTGAGGTCGGCATGGACCGTTCGCGGATCGTTCGCCTGATTCACGACTTTGTGCAAGGAAGGGGGCTCAAGGCAGGAATCCTCTCATCAGAGGATTCGGCCGATTCCTTCATTCAGGGGCAGGTCAGATCAGACTATACACTGCGCATCGTGGACCCTGGCTCCGGGGTCTTCAACATCCTGCCCTATGTGGAAGGAAGCTCGATCATGGCAAGATGGTCGGCCTCGCTCTATGGGCTGAACGCCCCGTCAGAGACCTTCACGGATCTTCGCGTGATCTGGATCGCACAGGCACGAACAGGCATCGACCAACTCAGGGCCGATCAGCGCCGCGATCTTGTGATCGCGGCGCTGATCCTCTGCCTTGCGCCCCTTGCAGCCTATGTGGCCTCTTCGCTTGTCACTGCGGATTTCAAGGCCTTGCGCTGCCGAATGAAGGCCTATGCGCGAAGCGGCGATATCACTTCCCTGTCCGATCTGGCGTTTCTTCGCACACGCGAAGCCCGGGCTCTGTTGCAGGATTTCGCCGTTGACGCACGAACGATCGAGGAGAATCAGGCCACCATTCGCGATCTGGCCGAACGGCTGGATGCCCTGATCCAGCATGCGCCCGTGGTGCTCTACACGATGGAGATCGCCGATGGGGTAAGACTGATTCCCCGCTATGTCAGCGCCTCGATCGAACGGATCCTGGGCTATGGCCCAGACGAGGCACTGGCGCCACACTGGTGGCATGAGAACGTTCACCCCGAAGATCGCAAGGCCTTGTTCCTGAGCAACCTGTTGAAAACATCGCGTGATTCCATAAGCCGGACATACCGCTTCCGTGCCAGAGACGGTCAGTGGCGCTCGATCCTGGACCAGACCCAGATCCGCAGGGATGCGAAAGGCAACCCAACGGAGTTGATCGGGGTCTGGATCGACAGAACCGAGGCCCGCAATGCCGAACTGGCCATGATTCAGCAATCCAAGCTTGCCGATCTCGGGGCCATGGCAACCGGCATGGCTCATGAGCTGAACCAGCCCCTGAATGTCATCGCGCTTACCGGCGCCAACCTCAATCGTCGGATCCAGCGGGGGGATCTCGACCCTGCCTGGATTAAAGAAAAGGTCGACCGCATCGAAGGGCAGGTCAGGCGTGCCGCCGATATCATCGGCCATATGCGGATCTTCGGCCGCTCCGACAGCCATGAGTCCTTCCCCTTCACCCTCAAGGAGGTTCTGACGCCCCTGGAAATCCTGGTCGCCAATGCCCTGCATCTGAAGGCTATCGCCTTCACCATCGAGGACCAGACCGGCGAAGCGGCCGTGCTGGGGCACCCCAGCAGGCTGGAACAGGTGCTGGTGAACATGATCCTCAATGCCCGCGATCAGATCAAGACTACGCAGATGAGCCGCCCTGACACGGAACAGCGATGGATACGCCTTCACGCGACGCGGAATCCGGATCACGGCACCCTTGTCATCAGGATCGAGGATAATGGCGGCGGAATCGACGTCTCGATCATGGATCGACTGTTCGAGCCTTTCGTCACCACCAAGCCTTCCGGCAAGGGCACCGGCCTTGGCCTTTCGATCTGCCAGACGATCATCAGCGACATGAGGGGTTCGATCGTCGCCGAAAACACCGCCAATGGCGCCTGCTTTACCATCACCCTTCCCGAGGCCACGCCCGCACCTGAAACGAGGGACACGGGGAAGAGGCATGAGCCCCATCAGCCTCATGAGCCCCATGAGTTCCATGCCTGAAACCGTGGGCGCGCCGCAGCCCGGCCATGCAGGAAAGAAGGCAAGGGTTCGAAGGCTCCTTATCGTCGACGATGAGGAGTTTCTTCTCGAAGAGCTGGCCGAGTTCCTGAACGGCGAGGGCTACCATGTGGATCCGGCGCCGAACGGGGCCGAAGCCCTGTCCCTGCTCGCAGCATCCCCGGATTATGCGCTCCTCCTCTGCGATCTGCGCATGAAGGATATCGATGGATTCGAGGTGATCTCGGCAGCACGGGCCATGGCCCCCCGGCTTCCGGTGATCGCCATGTCAGGCCACGCAACGGAAGGCGACATCCATCGCACCCGAACCCTCGGATGTTTGTCCTTTCTGGAAAAACCGTTCACGGTGAACCAGTTGCTTCAGGTCATCGAAGCCGTTCTGCCACCCGCTGATTGATCGGCCCCGGGTTCCTGAACGGGCTACGGCATGGCGGGGGTTCCGCCAGCGTTCCCGTCGCCGGCCAGCGGATCGGGGCCGTAGCGGTTTGCCCCTGCCGTGCCGGGCACGAACAGCATCACGAAAAAGAACAGCCAGCCCACAAGGGGAATCAGGATGATCAGCACGGCCCAGCCTGTCCACCCGAAGTCGCGGCAACGCTGGGCGCTGACAATCCACCACGACAGCATCAGCGCAAGCGATACCAGGATCGGGATCAGGATCGCCCCGCCCATCTCTGCCCCATGGAACATCCCGTGGCCCTGTCCGTGGCGCATCGAGGCTCCCGCAATGCTCATCGCCAGGCCCCAGACAAGAATCTGGATTCCCATATTGGCCAGCATGTACAGCAGGTAGGACAACCGATTCCGGCGTCCGGAACAGGTGAACAGATCGGACAGGACAGGCTTGGCCATGGCGCTAGCCCCGTTCCTGTGATGACGGGGCCTCATCCTTCTGGAAAGGCTTATCCTTGCCGCCATCCCCTGCCCGGTCCCGGGCCTTGCGGCGGCGAAGGTTCTCGCGCAGGGCACGGGCCGCGCGGGCGCGGCGTTCCTCCGCCGCGCCTGAGGCGCCAGACGATGAAGAGGAAGGCCCTGCGGTGCCGGGAGGGGAAGAGTTCATGGATACAGGTTAGGCCCTCGGAAAGGGAACGGCAAGGGTGCCAACGCGGTTGCATGCAACCATGGGATATGGCATTTTGCGCCGCCTGTCGTGCCGCCGTAGCTCAGGGGTAGAGCACTCCCTTGGTAAGGGAGAGGTCGAGTGTTCAAATCACTCCGGCGGCACCAGCCTCTTCCCGGATCGACACGCCGCCGGCCCGCAACCCGCCCTCAGCCGATCTCCGGCCCCTCGGGCGCGCCCGGCTCTGCCGCCGCGCTGCGGTAGAGGGCGGCGATGCGGCCTGCCCGGTTCGGGGTCTGTGTGGCCCAGCGCGAATCGAGGGCTTCACGGGCGGCGGTTTCGAAATCCTGTCGTTCCAGTGCCGCCAGCATCTTCCGGAAGCGTGAGACACCGTTCAGCCCGAGTTGAAAGGCCATGTTCGCCAGCGCCCGTCGCGCCGGGGCCGGAAGGGTGTTCCACCATGGCACCAGCCGGTCGAGGCCGTCGATTACCCGGGCGATATCGTTTTCAAGAAGCAGCTCGGCTTCATCCTGGCTGATGCGCCCGCCGCGCTGTTCATCGATCAGGCGGCCATAGCCGATGGTCCAGAATCCGAGGTGATCCTGATAGGCGTGAAGGACGCAGCCTTCATCGCGCTTCAGGTCGGCTTTCAGGTCGTCGATCATGGCCCGCAGCATAGCCTCTCGAAGCCGCGCGGGAAAGCCCTCCCGGGCCTGTGGGGCAGGCTCTTGGCGATCCATGGGAAATCCGGCCCCCATACCGATCCAGGGGCCTTTCAGACGGCGTGACGCAGCACCAGCCCGAAAAGCCGCCCCTTGCCGATCCGCACCGGCTCGGCCAGCCGGGACGGGGCAAAACCGCGCCGGCAAAGCCGTGCGAGAAGATGCTCGTAAACCGCCTTCATGATCCGCGGGGCGCGGGATGCGGAGGAAGGACAGGCATCCAGAAGCTGCCGGGTTCTGGCAAAGTCTTCGCGGGCCCGCGCCGCCATCGCCCCGCAGACCCTCTCGATCCCCGGCGATTCCAGCGCCGCGCGCGGCGAAGCCCGGGGCACGGCATGGGAATCGAGAAGTTCGCGCGGCAGATACAGACGCCCGCGGGCGCCATCTTCTTCCAGATCGCGAAGAATGTTGGTGATCTGGAGCGCAGGGCCCAAAGCTCCGGCGAGCGGCTGGCGAAGGGGAGGAGGAACCCCGAAGACTGCGGCGGAAAGACGGCCCACCGCCCCCGCCACGCAATCCACATAGTGATCGAACAGAACGGCGGGGGGCGCGCACAGGTTCTCCCTTGCATCCATGTCCATCCCGTCGAGGATCGCATGGAAATCCGCGCGCTCCAGGGCATGCCGGGCGACGGCACGGGCAATGGCATCGGTGAGGGCGCCGGTGAGGGCGCCGGTGGGGGCCGGGGCAAGAGGATCCTCTGTCGGTGCCTTCATGGGAGCCCTTCCATAGACAGCATCGATCCGGGCCCGCCAGGCGGCGAGGGCAGCAAGCTTCGCTTCGGGATGAGCGGGGCCATCGGCGATGTCGTCCACCGCACGGCAGAAATCGTGAATGGCGAAGATCGCCTCGCGTCTTGAGGAAGGCAGAAGGCGCATCGCCCAATAGAAGGAAGAGCGCCCGGGCATTCGCGATCAGGCGCTGGAGGTGCCGCCGCGCGCGCCGGCTTCACCCGGAATGGCCAGGGCGGCCAGCGCCGTCGCCACGATGGCGGCCCTGTCGAGCCCGGCCTCGGCATATTGATCGGCCGGTTTGCCGTGGGCGATGAACCGGTCCGGCAGCACCATGGGCCGCACCCGAAGCCCGCGATCCAGAAGGCCGGCATGGGCAAGGTGATGCAGAACCTGCGCGGAAAAGCCCCCGATCGCCCCTTCCTCCACGGTGATCAGCACCGGATGCTCCCGGGCAAGCCGGGACACGAGATCAGTATCGAGCGGCTTGGAAAAACGGGCATCCGCCACGGTGGCACCAAGCCCGCGCGCGGCCAGATCCTCGGCCGCGCCCATGCACTCACCGAGCCGCGCGCCAAGACTGAGGATCGCAATGGCATTGCCTTCACGCAGGATTCGCCCCTTGCCGATCTCGAGCGGCCGGCCGGTGGCGGGAAGCTCGATCCCCACCCCTTCCCCGCGCGGATAACGCAGGGCCGAGGGTCGATCGTCGATCACCGCCGCCGTCGCCACCATGTGCACCAGTTCCGCCTCATCCGCCGCGGCCATGATGACAAACCCCGGCAGGCAGCCAAGATAGGCGAGGTCGAAGGCGCCGGCATGGGTCGGGCCGTCGGCCCCGACCAGACCGGCCCGGTCGAGAGCAAAGCGCACCGGCAGCTGCTGGATCGCCACATCATGCACCACCTGATCGTAAGCGCGCTGCAGGAAGGTGGAATAGATCGCGCAGAAGGGGCGATAGCCCTCGCAGGCCAGGCCGGCGGCGAAGGTCACGCCATGCTGTTCGGCAATGCCGACATCGAAGCTGCGATCGGGAAACCGTTCCGCAAAGAGATCGAGCCCGGTTCCAGACGGCATCGCCGCCGTGATGGCGACGATGCGGGAATCACGCTCCGCCTCGGCGATCAGGGCATCGGCAAAAACCCGCGTATAGCTGGGTGCGTTGGCCTTGGCCTTCACCTGCACGCCGGTCACCACATCGAACTGGCCGACACCATGACATTTGTCGGCGGCATTTTCCGCAGGCGGATAACCGTGGCCCTTCTGTGTCACCACATGAATCAGAACCGGCCCCGGCTCTTCGGAATCGCGCACATTCTTCAGGACCGGAAGCAGATGATCGAGGTTGTGGCCATCAATGGGCCCGACGTAATAGAACCCCAGCTCCTCGAACAGGGTGCCGCCGGTGACCATGCCACGGGCGTATTCCTCGGCCCGTTGCGCGGCCTTCTTCAAAGGTCGCGGAAACTTTTCCGCCATCATCTTGGCCAGATGCCGGAGCGAGCGATAGGATTTGGAAGAAATCAGGCGCGACAGATAGGCGCTCATGGCGCCGACCGGCGGCGCGATGGACATGTCGTTGTCGTTCAGGATCACGATCAGCCGGGCATCCATGGACCCGGCATTGTTCATCGCCTCATAGGCCATGCCGGCGCTCATCGCGCCATCGCCGATCACGCAGATCACGTTGTTGCGCCGGCCATCCATCGCACTGGCCACCGCCATGCCGAGACCGGCGGAGATCGAGGTGGAACTGTGCGCCGCGCCGAAGGGATCATAAGAGCTTTCGCTGCGCAGCGTGAACCCGGAAAGCCCGCCACCCTGCCGCAGGCTGCGAATGCGGGCCCGGCGGCCGGTCAGGATCTTGTGAGGGTAACACTGGTGGCCGACATCCCAGATCAGGCGATCCTCGGGGGTATCGAAGACATGGTGAAGCGCCACGGTCAGCTCGACAACGCCAAGACCGGCGCCGAGATGGCCTCCGGTGATCGACACGGCAGAAATCGTCTCGGCGCGCAGCTCATCGGCGAGCTGGCGCAGGTCGCCTTCCTCGAGACGGCGAAGATCCGCCGGCTCAAGAACCCGGTCGAGAAGCGGTGTCGAAGAAGGAAGGGTCATGAAAACCTGGTCTTTCGGGCAATGGGGGGGCATTTTCCATGGAATTCACCCCATGGCAAAGAGGTTTGTGTTCAGGCCCCGATGTCAACCCCCGCCTGCAAGAGAGGCCTTTCGCCCGCCTGCGGGATCGGCAGGATTGCGGGAAGGGGCAAAAGCCCTTCGGAAAGCGATGGCAAGAACCGCACAAAGGGCAAGCCATCCCCGTTCCAGCCTGCCGAGGCGGGGCGGACGGATCAGCGCATCGTCGCGCCCCAAGCGCAAGGCAAGCCTGCGGGCGAAGGCCAGAACCACCGCCGACTCGAGGGCGAGGCGCGGGGAGCGGCAGAGCATGGGCAGCGCCGCCGCCTGAGCCAGCAGATCCTCGATCCTGTCGTGCAGGCGCTTCAGAACACGGGCCAGGGCCGGATCCGCGATCTCGGACTTGAGCACCGCCGGGTCGGCGCCGGCTTCACGGCACCAGGAGGCAGGAAGGTAAACCCGCGAAAGGTTTCGGGCATCGGCGCGCAGATCCTGCCCGTGGTTGATCAGTTGCAGGGCCGCCGCCAGCGCATCGGCCGCCGCCCGGGCCTTTTGGCCATGCTCGCCATGCAGATCCATCAGCACACGGGCGCAGGGCATGGCCGAAAGGCGGCAATAGCCCATCAGGGATCGGCCATCGGAGATCTGGCGAAGCCCCGCATCCCAGCGAAAGGCAGCGAGAAGATCGTGGCCGTGGGCGGGGTCGATCCCGTGACGCAGGGCCAGCGCCCCCCAGCGCCCTGCCAGCGCGTGCAGGGCGCTGATCCGGGAATCCCGATCCCGGTCGGGATCGTCGGCCAGCATGTCTCCGGTTCGGGCAAAGGCGTAAAAGGCCAGAATGGCCGGCCTCAGCCGCCGCGACACAAGGCGGGAGGCGACCGGAAAATTCTCCCCCCGCCGGGCCGCGTCGATGGCCCGAAGGTCAGGGCCCGGAAGATCGGAACCCCGTGGATCGGGAAGAGGAGAGGCCACCATCTCCGGCATCGCGGGAATCCTGCATCACGTTCCTGCCTCATGGCAGCCATTCATGCTAGAGTGCAGAGCGCAAGGATACCAGCAAGACACCAGCAGGGACACTGGCAAGAACGCCTGAATCAACACC
>JBJHAU010000004.1:0-22710 GCA_050480665.1 Alphaproteobacteria bacterium
CAATTGGGCAATCTCTCGCCCGCTGTTCATCCGGTGAAACGTACGCTCTTCCCGGACCATTACAGGGAAGACAATGCCCCGGTTTTAGACATTCTGCCTGATTCTCAGGCATTCACCTCGCACCTCGGCCCGGCGGGGCCTCGTTCAGGAGCACGAGCATCATGCATGCCCACATGGTTCACGGTCCTTCTTGTGCCGTGGCGAGCGGTCATCCTCTTGCCACGGAAGAAGCCCTGAGGGTTCTTGCGGAGGGCGGCAATGCCGTGGATGCCGCCATCGCTGCCGGCATGGTCCTGAATGTTGTCTGTCCCTATGCCACAACCCTGGCCGGCGACATGTTCATCATGGTTCACAAGCCAGGCTGGCGAACCCCCAAGGCCCTGAACGGCACCGGAACCGCGCCACGACTTGCCGACAGCGAATTTTTTTCCGGCCAGATCCCCCGTGATGGAATCCTCTCTGTCACCATTCCCGGCCTTCTTGCCGGTTTCGACGACTCTCTCCGGCGCTGGGGAACGCGCGATCTTTCATCGCTTTGTGGCGAGGCCATCCGCATCGCCGAAGAGGGCTTTGCCATCTCTCCCTATTTTGTGGCCAACACCCGCCAACGCGCCGCCCTGATCGGCAAGGATCCCGAAGCCTCGCGCCTGTTTCTGCCTCAGGGTGCACCGGCCCCGGCAGGAAGCCTTCTGGCCCAGCCGGAGCTTGCCGCGTGCCTGCGCGATATTGTCGATCACGGAATCGAGACCTTCTACACGGGAGCCCTGGGGGAACGTCTTGCTGAAGGCATGCGACAGCTTGGCGGACTGGTACGAGGCGAGGATCTCGCCGCCCATGCCACGCTGATCCAGGAACCTGTGATCGGACCCTTCGCTGGCCATGAGGTCGCGACCATGCCACCCAATTCCTATGGCGCCACCCTGCTTCTTCAGCTTCTGCATCTCGAATCCTCGGGCGTTGGCGCACTCGATCCGGACAGCGCCGCCTTTGCCCTGCTCGGGCTTCAGGCACGAAGGCTTGCCTACCGGATCGCCGGGCCGCTGATTGGCGACCCGGAATCGCTCGAAGCTCCCCTGCGCGCCCTGCTCGAAGAGCGTTTCGCCCTTGGCCACCTCGAAACCCGGGCTCCCATGCCGCCTGAAGCCGGGGATCGCTGCACCACCAATGTCATCGTCATCGACAGGGAAGGCATGGCCGTCTCGATGGTGCAGAGCATCTCGGCCCCCTATGGAGCCGGGGTGGTGATTCCCGGCACCGGCATTCTGCTGAACAACCGCCTGGCCGGATTTTCCGCAGATCCGGCAAGCGCCAATTGTGTCGCGCCGGGCAAGCGTCCGGCTCATACGCTCGCCCCGGCCATGGTTCTGAAACAGGGGCAACTCGCCATGAGTCTCGGCACACCCGGCACGGTCGGACAAACCTGCGTGCTGGCCCAGTTTCTTGCCCGTGTGCTTGCCTGCGGCCAGAGTATCGACCGGGCTTGCGATGCGCCTCGCTGGTCCGTCGATTTCACCGGCAAGCCAGTGCTGGAAGATCATGCCCCGGATACCCTGCGCCAGGCCTTCTTCGAACGGGAACCCGAAGCGCGAACCATGCCCGCCGGCTGGATCAGCTTCGGTTCCATCAAGCTGGCCATGCCGGAAGGGACAGGGCTGACCGCCATGGCCGATGGTCGCAGAATCGCCCGTGCCGGTGCCGCCTGAACGACGGTTGGACGGCGCATCGCGGGCCTTCGATCCCGGGGCTCGGGCGAGATGGGGATTGACAGAGCCGATGCACTGATCCAAATCCCGCGAGCACACCCCTGCCCAGCCGCAGCCTCCCCGGGAGCCGGGACAACCACAGGATGGCCACCATGAAAGAGATTCTGAACTACGAAGTTGCCTGCCTTCAAACCCGGGCACGACAGATTTCCCTCAATGACGAGGAACAGCGCGACAAGGATGTTCGCGCCAATCTGGAGCGCATGTTCCAGATGATCGATTACGTGACGGCGTTCGGGAATTCCGATGTGCGCCTTGTCGTCACCCCTGAATACGCCATCAATGCCCGTTGGCATCGCATGGAACTGGAAGACTGGCTAAGGATTTCCACCACCATTCCGGGACCCTACACCGACCTTCTGTGCGAAAAGGCCAAGCAGCGCAAGGTCTACCTTGCCGCAAACCTTCTGGAAATCCATCCGGACTTTCCCCGGCGCTTCTTCAACACATCGATCCTGATCAGCCCGGAAGGGAAGATCATCCTGAAGCACTGGAAGAACAACAACAACGCCTGGGTCTTCCCCTACACGACCCCGTCCGACATCTATACCGAGTTCTGCGCGAAGTTCGGACGCGAGAACCTGTTTCCCGTTGCCCGCACCGAGATCGGCAACATCGGACTGATCACCTGCGGCGAGCTCGGCTTCCCCGAGAACGCCCGCTGCACGATGATGAACGGCGCCGAAATCCTCTGCCACCTCACCTCGGAGCCGAACAATCTCAGCCATGGGGATTCGCGCAACTGGACGGCCATGCGGACCACCCGTGCCTACGAGAACAAATGTTACCTAGCCTGCGCCAATATCGGCATCTACGAAGGCGCGCTGCGCGGCATGCATGACAGCCACGGCGATTCGGCGGTGTATTATTTCGACGGAAGCGTGCTGAACACCCTGAATGGCCCTGGCGAGGCCACCATCAAGGGGCCGATCAATCTGAACGATCTGCGCCGGGCCCGCTCCAAACCCTTCCATCCCGTAACCCTGCGGGCCGAGATGTATGCCATCGAATACGCCAACACGGTCAGCTGGCCGAATGACGGCTTCGCGGAGACACCCATCCAGAGCATCGAGGAAACCCGGGCCCAGTTCCGGCGTCTGGTGGAAGAGCGCCGCCGACGGGGGATCGATCGCGCCCCCCGCGAGTTCGTTCAGGATTCGGAATAGGATCAGCCCCGGCTTCCGGCGCCACAGGGCGCCGGAAGCGACTTGCCCAGCATCACGGCCCGCAGAAGCTGCACGCAGGTCGCAGCGAGGGTGGAGGGTGTTCCTGTCGGCCGCATGAGCGAGATCGGCACCGTTCGCCGGGGCTGGATCGACAGGATCTTCAGCCTGCGGGCCGCCGCTTCATGATTGACGCAGCCTCTCGGCAGGAGGGCGATTCCCACCCCGGAGGCGATCATCAGCTTGATGGTTTCGATGTTGTCGGCCCGTGCGACGATCGCCGGGGCGATCCCGCTTTCACGCATCACCGATTGCACGAACTGGCCATAACCGATGTCCGGCTCGTTGACGATGAAGGATTCCTTGCCCAGATCGCCCAGCCGCACCGTGCGGTTTCTTCGCCCCAGAGGATGATCCCATGGCAGCACCATCACCATTTCCAGCTCGCCGACGCGCTCGGTGATCAGCTCTCCGGGAACGCTCCGCGGATCGGGCTCGATGGCAAGGCCGACATCGAGCCTTTTTTCGAGAAGGAAACGCTGAATGCGGCGCGTGGTCGCCGTGACAACCTCGATCTGGACACGGGCAAGCATCGGCAGCAGGGCATCCATGGCCCGGGGAACCATGTCATGGGCCACGCCGGAACTGAATCCGAGGCTGAAGGCACCCCGCGGCCCCTCACCGCGCAACTGGCGCGCGGTCTCATCAAGGTTCTGAAGGGCGGCGATCGGCGCCTCGGCGTGCTGGAGGAAGGTGCGGCCGACATAGGTTGCATCGATTCCATTGCCGCTGCGATGGAACAGGCTGAATCCGATTTCCTCCTCAAGGCTTCGGATCTGCTCGCTCACCGCAGGCTGCGACACATTCAGCAGCGTCGCGGCCTTGCTGAAACTGCGTTCCCTCCAGACAGCAAGCGCATAACGAAGTTGGCGGTCGTTCATCGTTTTCCTGTATGTTCCATCAGTAAACTGTTGCAGAGGCCCTGTGGACAGGCCTTCCGAAACCCCGGCCCCTGTGGGGGAGGAGAAGCTCACAAGGCCCCTTCGGACGGGATTCGCCCGGCCGACCCGGGGGCGCAGAAGGAGCATTCACGTTGCGCTCACGTTACGCTTTCAGGTCGCCCCATGGCGAAGGCCCATCCGCTATAGGTTTTGCCGATAATACTATCCGTATTTCCGCTTTGCCTAGCCCTTGCCGCGAAGCCTAGTATCAGCCCAGTGCAATGGTTCCGGAACGACCTTGCCCGAGGGCTTTTCCCGATGGCATCGCCTTTCCGGAACACGGCGATCCGCCGGATCGCATGAGACAGCTTCTGTGATGCAGCGCCTGTGATACAGCGCCTGTGATACAGTGCAAAGGAGACCGTAAATGCGCCAAGGATACCGTGTCATCGACGTGGATGCCCACGTCACCCCCTCTCTCGAAGTCCTTCATCGCTATGCCAGCGAAGAGACCCGCGCCCGCTGGAGCGAGCTCGACCCCTATGTCAAGGCGATGAATTCGCCCGAAGGTCGCGGCCATCCCAAGGGGACATGGCACACGATCAAGGTGAAACCCTATGCCTTCGACCGTGTGGCCGGCCAGAAAGCCGATTTCGTGAAGCCGAAGGAAGGCACCGCCGTCGAGGGGCGTGTCGAGAACATTTCCTCGGAAATCTGTCACGAAAACATCCAGCACGACAACGCGACCGGGCGCCTTGAAGACATGGATGTCGAAGGCGTCGATGTGAACCTTCTGATTCCCGGAACCTGGGCCCCGGCCTCGAGCGCGCTCGACCCGACCCTGACCGCAGGCCTTTACGACGCCTACCACAACTACATGCGGGATTTCTGCTCTGCGGACCTGAATCGCCTTCGCGGGCTGTTTCTCGCCCCGGGCGGCAACATCGAATGGGCCGTCAAGGAACTGAAGCGGATCGGCAAGGAAAGCTGGATCGCTGCGGTGTGGCCATCCCTTCCCGAGGGCATGCCCATCGACGATCCGGATCTCGACCCGCTGTGGGAGGTGATGAACGACCTTCATCTTCCCTTCATGCATCACAGCTTCTTCTATGAGCCCCCCTACTTCCCGGGCTATCGGGATATGTGGGGAAATCCGGCAATCGCCCGCTCGGCCGCCCATCCCTGGGGTGCCCAGAGGTCGCTGGCCTATATCCTTGGGGGCGGTATTCTTGACCGTTTCCCGAACATCAAGGTCGGCTTTTCCGAAACCGGCCACGGCTGGCTGCCCAACTGGCTTCTGCGTCTCGACAGCCAGTTCGCCTATGTGAAGGGCGTCATTCCCAAGACAAAGTACAAGCCGACCGAATACGCCCAGATGGGCCGGATCAAGATCTGCATCGAAGCCCATGAAGGCCCCTTGATGACCAAGGCTGTCAACGACATCCTGGGCGACAAGTGCCTCATGTTCGCGACAGATTTCCCGCATCCGGAATCGGATTGGCCGAAATCGGTCGACAACGTTCTGAAATGGAGCAATGTCCTTGGCGACGATGCCATGAAGAAGCTTCTTTCCCAGAACGCCGACGACTATCTGCGCCCGGTCTGAAGCCAGACCCAGCCACGATCCGACAGGAGGGACGATGATGGACTTCGAAACGGCACTGACATTCATCCACAAGGCCCGAGAGATCGGCCAGGAACAGGGTGTCGTGGTCAGTGTTGCCATCGTCGACCCTTCCGGTCACCCTGTTCTCGTTGCCCGTGGCAAGCCGGAATCCTGGCATGGTCCGTACATGGCCACCGGGAAGGCCCGGCTTGCCGCAGCCTTTCGCAAACCGACGGAAAAACTGATGGAACAATGGGCCGACCGGCCCATGTTTCCGATCAGTCTGACCGAGGTGATTCCCGGTGGCGTCACCCTGAACAAGGGCGGCTACCCCATCTTCCGCGATGGCCAGTGCCTTGGCGCCATCGGCGTGGGCGGCGGCTCTCCCAAGGTCGATGACAGCGTGGCCAAGGCAACCGTCGAGGCTCTTGCCAGCATCACTCCCTGACGCAAGGCATTTCAGGGGGCGTTTTTATCGATCCGCCAGACCAGAACCGGCACCCCGGCCATGGTCTGGCGTTTCCATTCCCTGCAAGGATAGGACCCATGGCCAAGAAACAGGCGATCCAGACCGACAATGCCCCGACCCCGACCGGACCATTCAACCAGGCGATCCGGATCGGCAACATGGTCTTCACCTCCGGACAGGCCGGACGCAATCGCGAAACCGGACAGATGGGCGACATCACCGATCAGGCGCGGCGCTGCATCACCAACCTTGCCGCCGTTCTGGAAGCCGCGGGAAGCTCGCTGGCCGATGTCTGCAAGGCGACGGTCTATCTCAAGGATGCGGCCGACTGGAAGGCCTTCAACGATGTCTATATCGAGATGATGCCGAAGCCGCTTCCGGCCCGGACATCCGCCATCGTGACCTTGAAAAATCCCGACATGAAGGTTGAAATGGAAGTCATCGCCGTCATCCAGGATGACGGCCACTCCTGAGGAACACAGACATGCTCAAGATCGTCAATCTCAAGAAATCCTTCGAGGCCGATGGCGAGGTCGTTCATGCCCTGAAGGGCGTCAGCCTGAACGTCGAACAAGGTGACTTCTTCACCCTTCTTGGCCCGAGCGGCTCGGGCAAGAGTACCGTCATGCGGTGTATTGCCGGGCTTGAACATCCCAATGAGGGAGAAATCTATATCGGCGACCAGTGCGTGTTCTCGTCGAGCAAACAGATCATGATGCCGGTCAATGAACGGCCGATCGGCATGGTTTTCCAGTCCTATGCCATCTGGCCGCATATGGATGTCTTCGGCAATGTCGCCTTTCCGCTGATCTACGGCAACAAGGGCGGTCGCCTCGGCAAGGAGGAAATCCGAAGCCGTGTGCACGAGGCCTTGCGCGCCGTGCAGATGACAGACTATGCCGACCGGCCCGCCACCATGCTTTCCGGTGGCCAGCAGCAGCGCGTTGCCCTCGCAAGGGCCATCGTGCGCAAGCCGCGACTGCTTCTTCTCGATGAGCCGCTCAGCAATCTCGATGCCAAGCTGCGCGAAGACATGCGCGTGGAACTGAAGGAACTCACCAAGGCGATGGGCATCACCACCTTCTTCGTCACCCACGACCAGATCGAGGCCCTGGCGATGTCGGATCATATCGCCGTCATCATGCTGGGAGAGCTGGTGGCCGAAGGCAAGCCGCAGGATGTCTATGTGAACAGCCGCACCGATGCGGTGGCCGCCTTTCTCGGCACCAACAACCTTCTTGAGGGGGGGGTGATCTCTGCTGTGGGCAAGGCTCTCACCATCGATACCGAGATCGGGCCGCTGGTGATCGGTTCCGAAAGCGATCAGCGCGAAGGACACATCAAGGTCGCCTTCCGGCCGGAAGCCGTCGAATGCAAGCGCGAGCATCCCAACGCCGACCACAATGTCTTCGAGGGCACCATCAAGCGGACGATGTTCCTCGGCACCTTCATTGATTGCGAGGTTCAGATCGGAACCAAGACCCTGCGCTCCAGCCTGAACACCTACAGCGATCTCAGGGTAGGCGAAAAGATCTTCGTGCGGCTACGTCCCGAACGTTGCCAGGTGATCGGAACTGCCAATGAGGCCCTGAGGCGAGCGGTGGAAACCGCAACCGCCTGAGCAGCCTTACCCCCTTCACTGTCCCTGACAGAAAAACCCCCGCAGGCCCTCGCCTGCGGGGGTTTTTCATGACTGAGTCTTCAGCGGACCAGCCCTGCACGAGTGTCTCTCTCCCATGTCCCTTCCACAAGGGACCACAAGAGAACCCCTGCGAGGCCGATGGTGGCCTCGCAGGGTATGGATCAGCTTTGCTGGCGACTGGTCTTGACCACCAGATAGCGCCCACCGACCGCCATGATCGTCAGGAAGATGATCAGCAGCACGCCGATGGCGCTGGTACGGCCGGGGAAACCATCGTCCCAGGTTTGCCACATCACGACAGAAAGCACCTGGTTGTCCGCGCCGGTCAGCATCACCGGGATGGAGAAGTTGCGCAGCGCATGGCTGGCAACCCAGATCCAGCCACTGATGAAGGCGGGAAGCAACAGGGGCAGAATGATCCGTCGCATGATCGCCCCCCAGCTTGCTCCGCTGGCCTTGCCTGCCTCCTCCATTTCGGCATGGATCTGGGTGAGGGCGCCGTTCATGGTGCGCGATCCGAAGGCCACATAGCTCACGGTCAGGGCCAGGATCACCACGGTCAGCGAACCGAAGAGCTGCAGATGGTGGAACGGCGGTTGCAGGGTGATGAAGACAAAGGCGATCCCGATGATGACCCCGGGCAGCGCCTGCGGCAGGAAGGCGATGGTATCGATTGCCGCGCGTCCCGGAATCTTCTCGCGGATGGTGACCCAGGCCATCAACAGCGAGATGATCATGGTCAAGGTCGCCGCCCCGATCCCGATATAGAGGGTGTTCTTCACCGCCCTCCATACCGCCGGCTCGCTGAACACTTCCTGATAGTTCAGCCAGCTCAGCCGTTCGAAGACACCGGGTGTCGAGGGCGGCATGTAGGTCGGAAGGAAGGAGGTCCAGACCAGCACCGCCGTCGGCGCGGCAATGGCAAGGATGAAGTAGACAACGAACATGAAGAAGGCAGGATAGCGCCACTTGCCCAGGCTGATGATTCTGGGCCTGTAGCCCTTGCCGGTGACGGTCGTGTATTTGGATGTTCGCCCGATGATCGCCCGATACCAGAACACCAGCAGGATACTGACCAGAATGAAGGTCGATCCCAGGGCCGCAGAGATCCCGTACTGGGGTGGCGAGAACCGCTGCGTGGTGAAATAGATGAAGGAAGGAAACACGTAGATTTCCGCCGGCATCCCGATCACCAGGGGAATTTCGAGAGATTCCAGCGTCGCCATGAAGCTGTAGATGAACGCGGCCAGAATCGCCGGCATCAGAAGAGGCAGGAAGATCTTGAAGAAGGTGAGGCGATTGCTGGCCCCCGAGGTACGGGCGGCTTCCTCAAGGTTGGGATCCATGCTGCGGAACGCACCGACGATGATCAGGAATACCGTGGTCACCCCGCGTATCCCTTCGAGCAGGATCATCCCCCACATCGAATAGACATTGAATGGCCCCTGTCTCATGGCGATCCCGAAAAGTTCGAGAAAATCCCTCGTCCAGACATTGAACAATCCGATTCTGGGCGAGAGAAGGAAGGTCCATGAAATGGCGTAGAGCAAGCCTGGCAGGGCCATGGGGACCAGCATGAGCCCCCAGGCAAGGTGCCTGAATGGCAGATCCGTACGCTCGATGAGAAAGGCGAACATCACGGCGAAAATCACCGAAAGGGCGGTGGCCACAAAGGCCAGGATCGCCGTGTTGAGGAACATCGTGAAGGTTCGCGAATCACTGTAGGCGCGGATGTAGTTGGTGAGGGTGAACTCGCCGGGATCGCCCACTGTTCCGGCCCGGAAGCTGAACAGCACCAGGGTCACGAACGGCAGAAGGATCAGAATGATGGCCAGCGCCACACAGAAGATCAGAAGGAAGTACTGACGCCGCCCCTTCCAGCGGTTGACGAGAGTGCTGCTGAAACCCGTGACGCTCATGGTCGTGCCCCTACGAATGCTGTGCGTGCCCGGTATCGAGCAGCGCAGAAATACCCTGTGCCATGGAAAAGAGCCTTGCATCCTGAAGCCGTCCGGCCACAAGCATCAGGCCGGTGGGTGGCTCGGAACCCTCTCCCTGCATGGGCAGGGAAAGGGAACATCCATCGAAAAAATTGGCGATGGAAGGATTGCGGAGGGCCAGAAGATTGGCCGTACTGTATGCATCGTCATCCGCCAGAAGGGGCGCAAGAGCCGGGGCCACGGTCACGACGGTCGGCATGATCATGGCATCGAACGGCGCAAGCCGATGCTGCATGCGGGCGATCCAGTCCGCTCGCGCCCGGACAAGATCGAGATAATCGGCGGCGCTCTGGTCACGCCCCTTCAGGATTCTGACCAGAACACGGGGATCGTAGGTATCCTCGCGTTCGGCAATCCATGGCCGGTGCCAGGCGAAGGATTCGGCGGCCGCGAATCCTCCCTTGCCATTGATCTGCGGCACTTCGCGCAATTCAGGACAGTCCGCCTCGACCACATCGGCCCCTGCATCGGACAGCGCGGCCAGGGCCGCCTCGAAATGGCGTGCCACCACGGAATCCATGCCGTCCAGAACGAGCGTCTGTGGCGCGAAAAGCCGCAAGCCGCGAACGGGACGAGCCTCGGGAACAGGCCTGTCGAGGCGCTCGCCCGACATCAGCGAATCGGCAATGGCACAGCAGGCGACGGTTCTGCCGAGACCGCCCACCGAATCGAGAGTGGCCGACAAGGGCACGATTCCCTTGCGCGAAAGCCGCGACCCTGTGGCCTTGTAGCCGACGAGACCGCAAAAGGCGGCAGGAATCCGGCAGGATCCACCGGTATCGGTCCCAAGGCCGAAAGCCGCCATTCCATCCGAGACGGAGATCGCCGCCCCCGAGGAAGAACCGCCCGGAATGCGCCCTGTCTGACGATCATGGGGATTGAGCGGCGTGCCATGATGCGGATTGATGCCAAGTCCGGAATAGGCGAACTCGGTCATGTTGGTGCGCCCCACCGGGATCATCCCGGCCGCCCGGAGAGAGGCCACCACGGGGCTGTCGGCAACCGCTTTGGGCGTCCCGGCCAGAACCCGTGATCCCGCTGCGGTAATCTGGCCGCCGATATCGAACAGATCCTTCACCGAAAAGGGAATCCCGGCGAAGGGAGAGGCGACATAACCACGCCGCCTTTGACGATCGACATGATCCGCCGCATCGCGGGCCGCTTCGAAGTCGACATGCAGAAAGGCAAGCCGCCCCTGACCGTCGGAGGCTGTGATCTCCGCCAGTGCGGATTCGATCAGGTCGCGGCTGGTGACCGCACCCGAGTGCAAATCCAGGGCCAGGGCAGGAATCGGCTTCATTCAGTGCTCGCGATCATGGCAAGGCGCAACCCCCGGTTCAGGCGGGATCAAAGTAGTGAATCTCGAGAAGAAGGCATCCGGCTTCCGACTTGAAGGGGCCGTGCAAGGCTCCGGGAGGACGGCAGGCATAGGTATCGGGCAGATAGGGCCGCCCGCCCTTCCCTTCGGCATCGTTGCCCACGGTCAGATCTCCCTTCAGAAGATAGACCTCTTCCCAGTACTCGTGCACGAAGGGGGCCGTGGTGTAGACGCCGGGAAGAAAGCGCAGAAGGCGGGTACGGCTTCCCTTGCGGTTTTCCTCATCAAGGGATCCGGCCAGAATCTTCTGCTCGATGCCTTCCGGATAGCCAGGGGGAACCTCCCACCCGGTTTCAAGGTCGAGCGCGTGAAATTCCTTGTGTTCCTTGGTGATCGGCATGCTTCAACCCTCTTGAATCCTGTGAGCGAAAGGGCCTATTCCGCGGCCCTGGGCCCGGATGCCCTGGCGACCTCTTCCTCAAGGCTGTATCCCTCGAGGATGTGATCCACCAGTCCCGTGGCCCGCTTCCAGTCGTATGTCCTGAAGGAGTGCCCCTTGGTCACGAAGGTCGCCCCCGCATAGAACATCTCGTACTGGACATGGCGCGAGGCGAATTCCGAACCGACCGCATCCCAGGCCAGCTTGAAGAACTTGACCCGGTCGATGGAATTGCTGGTCGGCGATTGCTGTGTCTTGCCGATCAGATCATTCAGCTCCGGAACCGCAAAATCTCGCACCGAGGATGGCAACATGATCATGCCGCCACCTGCCAGATCCCTGAGCGAGGTATTGACCTTGGTGTAGAGCTGCTGAGTCAGCACCTGTGCCGAATAGAGGGTATGGCGATCAGGAACGAAATAGCCATGCGCCATGCGCCCCTTGGCCTCCATGGCTGTCACCATGGCTTCGACCATGCCGGCTTCGGCCGCAAGCTGGCCAAGGGATTCCTTGACCTGGGGAAAGTTGATGATTCCGTTGGTTTCGGCGATGCGATGGGCAAGCCCGACAAGAAACCGCATCTTGACCATCAGGCGAATCTGCGCCTGATAGTTCTGGTAGACATGGGCCGGTGTGGCATGAAACTGCTTCAGGGTCATCGCCACATCGCGGTGCACGAAAACCCGATCCCAGGGAACCTTCACGTCGTCGAAATAGATCAGGGCATCGTTCTCGTCGAACCGCTTGGACAGCGGATTGTCGAAGCAGTTGTCCGCCCCCATTTCATAGGATTTCCTGGACAGGATCTTGAGCCCCGGCATGTTCATCGGCACCACGAACGAGATGGCGTAGCGCTCCTCATCCGGCTGCAGCGGCTGGATGCAGGTGACAAGAACCTCATTGGCCATGATTCCGCCGGTCGCCAGCATCTTGGCGCCGCGGATGGTGATGCCCGCGTCATCTTCGTCCACCACGCCGGCGGCCAGGAATTCCGACGCCTGACCGGACGCCGATTTTGACCTGTCGGCCTGGGGATTGATGATCACATAGGTCAGATAGAGATCGTGATCGCGGGCATAGGCGTAATAGTCGCGCAAGGCTGCCGCACGCTTCCTGTCGTATTCCTCGAAGACCGGAAGGCCCATCACCATGCCGGTAATGCAGGAGGCAACATGGTCCGGTGACCTGCCAAGAAACCCGACATGCTGTTCCGCCCAGGCTTCCAGACCCTTGCGACGGGCGACAAGCTCTTCGTAGCTCGTCGGCATCTGCCACATCTTGTTGGCGATCTCTCCCGTTTCCGTCTTGTAGGTCAGAAGCTCCGCATTCTTCGGATCCGACTGAAAATCATAGAGCGCACAAACCGAGGTCACGGAGTCCCTGAAGGCCTCGTGCCGGGTGACATCCTCGACGCTGGCGCCATCGATGAAGACCTTGCGGCCATCCTGCAAGGCTTTCTTGTGCTGTGTGCCGGTCTTGATCATCGTACTCACCCTTTCGATCTCTGGGTTCTGTCCCGGCCATCAGGACAGAGCCTCATGTATGGCCCCCGCCAATGCTCTTCTCGTCCCGCCTCTCGCCCCGGTGGTGACGACCGCGAAACCGTATCAGCCCACCGTTCCATTGTCGGCGATGGATGCGTAACGCCCGTCGTAGAACAGCAGGGGCTGGCCGGTCCCCGTTCTGGAAAAAGCAACAACCTTCACGACGAAAATCTCGTGATCCCCGCCATCATGGATGGCATGGGGCGCACATTCGAACCGGGCCAGAACCCCTTCCAGAAGGGGGGCGCCGCCATGGCCCTCGCCACAGGTAAGGTTCGCCCATTTGTCGGAATCGGCCCGTGCGAAACGCGACGACAAAAGCTCCTGATCGGCCCCCAGAACATGGATCGCATAGCCTTCGGCCTTTCGAAAGGCGGCAAGGCTGCGCGCCGTTCTCGCGACGCTGAACAGCAGCAGAGGAGGGTCGAGAGAGACCGAGGCAAAGGAATTCATGGTCATGCCCACACGATCCCCGTCCGGCCCCCTTGCGGTGATGATGGTCACGCCCGTGGCGTAGGCGCCAAGGGTACGGCGCAGGGCCAGGGTATCGACGGGTTCGTTGATCGACGTGGCGCTCATCGCCCGGTTCCATTCCGTGCCGTTGGCAACCCCTGACGGGCAGGGTTTCTTCTGGCCTGAACGTGGTAGTCAACCAGGGCCACCGCGCCATCGCCCGACGTCACCAGCTTGTCGACCAGACGGCTGAGCGTGGCGAACTCCTCGGCGGAAAGAGGCTCGAACAGTCGATCATTCACTTCGGACTGGGCCGGCGCCAGATCCGCAAGAAGTTTCAGTCCGCGATCCGTGACCCGAAGGGCGACCCTGCGGCGGTCGCGCCGATTCGGC
The DNA here is from genome assembly GCA_050480665.1 of Alphaproteobacteria bacterium. Taxonomy (GTDB): domain Bacteria; phylum Pseudomonadota; class Alphaproteobacteria; order SMXQ01; family SMXQ01; genus JBJHAU01. The sequence goes on from JBJHAU010000004.1 coordinate 13,732, forward strand.
CTCTTGTCGACAAGATCAAGATCGATCAACTGGCCCGTCACGATGGTGACAAAAGCCCCGCTGAGCCCGAGATGGGTCGCGATTTCCTTGACACCAACGGGCTTCTCCGCCCCAAGATGGGCGATCGAGATGAGAACGGTGTATTGAACACCGGTCAGATCAACAAGAGACCCAAAACCGGCCCGGCAGGTTTCAAGCCTGGCGGAAAGGGCAAGCAGGCGATGCACGAAATTACGGAAGGCAAGATCGTTGCCTCCGCTGAGAAGTTCCGGACGCGAAACCGTCAAAGGAGGCCTTGGCGACACAGTGCATGGTCCCACAGTCCCTGGTCCCACAGCCCCTGGTCCTGCAGTGTCGTTGCCGGTCATGCCCTCACCCTCTTCATTGACGACACCATCACCGGCACGCGTGCGGGGCATGGCGCCACCGACGGGCCTCGATTCTGTCTTCAACGGGGATGCAGGAGCCATGGCGAGGATTTCCGTCAGGGGCGCATTTCAGCCGGGAAAATCGGTTGCGTAATTAGCTTTGTATGTTAGCTTTATGCTAAATCCGATTTGACAAGCCTGTCAAGCAGCGGTCACGCTTTTTATCCTTCAGGCCACACGCCATGTTTGCCCCGGCAGCCATGGCGGGGATGAGAGCCAGACGCTGCCCGGACGGCAAGAAGGGGGCCCCGCATGAGTGAAGCACGTCTTGCCCTGCGTATTGCAGAGCGCAAGGGAACGATGACCGACGTGACCGTCACGATCCGACAACTGGTGATCGCAGGCTGGACAGGCCGGAATCTCGAGGCCATGGAGTCACATATCCGGGAGCTGGAGCATCTGGGCGTGGCAAGGCCGCGCACAACGCCGATGTATTACAGGATAGCCGCGCAGATGCTGACCACGGGCGAAGCCATCCAGGTTGCCGGCGAAGAGACGAGCGGGGAAGTGGAAGCCGTTCTGATCGCCGCCCCGGAAGGTCTGCTGGTCACCGTGGGCTCCGATCATACGGATCGCAAGCTGGAGACCCACGGGGTAACATGGTCGAAGCAGGCCTGCCCGCACCCTCTTGCGCCGGTTGCCTGGCGCTTCGAGGATGTTGCCGATCACTGGGATCAATTGATCCTTCGATCCTTTATCGTCGAGAATGGCGAAACCGTGCTTTACCAGGAAGGGCCCGTTTCCGCCATGCAGGAACCGGCCAAATTGATCGAAGGATGTCCCCTCGCCCGGGGGAACGCCCTGGCCGAGGGTGTGGCCATGTTTCTTGGAACGCATCCCGCCATCGGCGGGGTTCGGCCCTCTGCCCGGATCAGCCTGGAGATCGAGGATCCCGTGTTGCAACGGCGGATCCGCCACGGCTATACCGCCGAACCCCTGCCGATCGAAGGCTGAGATCATCGAAGGCTGAGCAAAAGGAACAGACCGTGCCCCCTTCCCTGCCCACCAATGCCATGCCGCTGCAAACCGATTTCCGGTCGGCCCTGCGCAGGCTGGCTTCCCGTGGCCGCCTGAACGCCTATCAGGCCAGCGTCTCGCCGCATCTGGAGATTGCCGCCATCATGAAACGGCTCGATGGCGACAAGGCCCTGCTGTTCACCGATGTTGAGGGTCACGAGATCCCCGTTCTCGGAAATTTTCTCGCCAGCAGGGAGAATTGCGAAGCCGCCTTCGATGCCTCCTTTCACGAGATTCGCCAGATGATCGCCCGGGCCATTGCCGCGCCGATGCCGCCTGAGACGGTTATCGACGCTCCGGCCCAGGAGATCCGCCACGAAGGTACCATCGATCTGGGCAAGAGCCTTCCCGTTCTGCATCATGCGGAAGGCGACGGCGGGCGGTTCCTGTCTGCCGGAATCGTGATCACGCGCGATCCCTCAACCCAAATCGTCAACGCATCCTACCATCGTATGCAGCTGATCGGCCCGGATCGCCTTGCCATCAAGCTGGATTTCGGCCGCCATCTGCGGCTGGCCTTCGAAAGGGCCCAGGCTTCTGGAGCCGACCTTCCCGTCGCCATTGTCCTCGGGGCCGACATCGCCCTGCATTACACGGCCGCGACCATGGGATCGCAGATGCCGGAACATGCCGATGAGCTGGCGGTGGCCGGCGGTCTTGCCGGGCACCCCCTGCCGGTTGTCACTGCCCTGAGTCAGGATCTTCCGGTTCCGGCCACGGCCGAGATCGTCATCGAGGGCGTGATCCGCCACCGGGAGACCGCGCTTGAAGGCCCGTTTGGCGAATTTGTCGGCTTTGCCTCCCCCGCCGATCAGGCGCCCGTGGTTTCGGTCACCGCCTTCAGCCACAGGAAAAAGCCGATCTATCACGCCATCAACGGTTATGGCCGCGAAACCGTGATGCTCAGGAAATATGTTCTGGAAGCCTCCCTTCTGAAGGTTCTGGAACCCGCCGTGCCCATCGTGACCGATGTCGAGATGACCGCCGGAGGCCTGCATCGCTTCCATGCAGTGATCCAGGTGCGCAAGACAAGCCCGCAGCATGATGGCCTGCAACGCAATGCCGTGGCGGCGGCGTTCGGCGCGCTCAAGGATCTCGATCACATCATCGTCGTCGACGATGATATCGACCTTCGCAATCCCCTTGATGTCGAATATGCCCTGGCCACCAGAATGGAAGCCTCACGCGATCTGATCCTGATTCCCGGGGCCCGCGGCCATGAGTATGTTCGTGCGGGCGACAATGGAATCCGGACCAAGATGGCGATCGATGCGACCGTGCCCTTTTCCGAGCGGGAGCGGTTCCGGCGTGTCGCCTTCGCCGACCATGCCCCCGATCCCGAGGCTCTCTCGGATTCCCTGACCGTGCTGCAACCGTATCTCGAAGACTAGGCTCCTTCCGCGTCTCCTTCCCCCCACCGTTTCGTTCTCCCCCCCCTCGCCTTCCTGACTTTCCACCGTCCCGATCCCGCATTCCTGCTTCGGGCACTCTCAAGGCTACGACCATGGAAGACCTCTCGACCCTGCTTCCCACCATTCTTGTCGCTGTCCTGGCCCTTGCGGCCATCGGCGTCTTTGCCGGTCTGATGGCCGGGCTGCTCGGGATTGGCGGAGGCATCGTGATGGTTCCTGCCCTTTTCTATCTTGAAGGGCTGTTCGGCGTTCCCGATTCCGTGCGGATGCATCTTGCCGTCGGCACCTCTCTTGCCGTGATCATCATCACCTCGGCCTTTTCGGTGCGAACCCACTGGAAACACCAGGCGGTCGATCTGGGAATCCTGAAAATCTATGCGCCGGGGGTTCTCGTGGGCGTGGCCGCAGGCACCATCATCGCGGCACTTGTATCCGGGGCCGTGCTGACCGCCGTGTTCGCCGGCATCGCCCTGCTGATTGCCCTGAACATGGCGGCGGGCAAGCCGCACTTCGTTCTGGGAGAAACCATGCCCGGCAAGGTCGGCAGCAACAGTCTCGGGATGTTTACCGGCGTCATCTCGACCCTTGCGGGGATCGGCGGCGGGGCGCTGACCGTGTCCATCACAACCCTGTATTCGGTGCCGATCCGGATCGCGGTGGGAACCGCCTCGGCCGTGGGGGTGATCGTCTCCCTGCCGGCGGCCACCGGTTTTGCGGTGATCGGCTGGCAGCATCCGGACCTTCCCGTGGCTTCGATCGGTTATGTCAATCTGATCGCCGTGGCCATTCTTGCCCCCTTCACCTCATGGATGGCGCCGATCGGTGCGCGACTGGCCCATCGGCTTCCCACGCTGATTCTTGGCAGAATCTTTGCGGTGTTCCTGCTGATCGCTGCCGGGCGGATGTTCTGGACCCTGCTCGAATAGCAGGGCCTGCCGGAAGGCACGGACGCGTTTTCAGAAGCCTCACGCTCCACCCCTGCCGTTTTCCGCCGCCAGCGCCGCGCGCCGGCCGCGTTCCGTATCGACGAACAGACAGACCAGGATCGCCACCGCGAACAGGGCAAGGCAGAACAGGATCGAGCGATGCAGCCCGAGCCAGATCTGCAACATCCCGATCGAGAAGAGCCCGAAGCAGGCCGCAAGCTTGGTGGCAAGCCCCCAGAATCCGAAGAATTCCGCGGCCCTGTCGGCCGGCGCCAGCATGGCGACCAGCGCCCGTCCCGATGACTGGCTGGATCCCAGACTGAGCCCGGCCAGGCTGCCCACCACCACGAAGACATACTGCGCTTCCCAGGCCAGCCCCGCGTGATCCTGCAGCCACAGGCTGAGATCCGGTGTCAGATAGATCGCGGCAATGGCAAACAGCCAGAGGACAAGGGTCATGATATAGGTCGGGCGGGCGCCAAGCCGATCCTGGATGAAACCGAAGCCGAGGGCCCCGATCACCGCCGTCACCTGCACCACCAGAAACATGAAGGTTCGGGCACTTTCATCCCAGCCGATCACCTGGGCCCCGTAGATGAAGCTGAAGGCGATGATGATGTAGATCCCGGACATGGTGAAGAACAGCGAGATCAGAAAGATGGAAAGGTCCCGATGCCTGCGAAGGTGGCCCAGTGTCATGATCACCCGCATGAACCCGGCAAGAACGATCCCCTGCCACGGCGTTCCGGAACCAGCCTGATGCGCAGGGCGCGGTTCGCGAAGAAGCAGGAAGGTGGGCAGCGCCGCAACCAGGAAGAAGGCTGCGGCCAGCGGGCCGACAAGGCGGGCCCTGTCGAAATTCGCAGCGCTGACCTCGCCCAGAACGAGAAGGGCAAACACCGAAGCCACCAGCCCGCCGACATAGCCGAGCGCCCAGCCGAAACCGGAAATCTTGCCGAGATCCTCGGGCGGGCCAAGACTGGGAAGAAAACTGGCGATGAAGGATTCGCCCAGCGTATAGGCGGTGTTGGACAGCACGATCAGGACCATGCCCAGAACAACAAGCCCCGGCGCCACGAAAAAGAGCATCGCGGTTGTCAGCACCGTCAGCACATAGCTGGCAAACAGGAAACGCATCTTGGCCGAGGCATGATCCATCATCGCCCCAAACAGCGGGGCGGTCAGAACAGCGATCATGTAGCTGATGCCCAGAGCCAGGCTCCACAGAAGATTGGCATGGCGAAAACCATCGCCCCCGCCATCGGCCATGGGACGCTCGCCCACGATCACCTGGGTAAACAGGGTTCCGAACACCACCGTGATGATCAACAGGGTGTAGGACTGGTTGGCAAAGTCGAACATCGCCCAGCCGAAAATCTCTCCCCGCCGGGCGCGAGGTCGATCCGGCGAGGAAGAAACCCTATCGGCGATGAAAGGACCCCGTGGAGGATTGGACATCGGTTCGGGAGTCCCTGGAAGAAGAGTCGGAAGGGGATTCCAGTTGCTTTCGGACTTCACGCCAGACACTCAGGGCGTAGAAATCCTTCTGATCCTGGCATGCCAGAATGGACGACAGGGTCATGGCCCGGGCCTGATCGAGACCATGCTGCTGAACAAGATAACGGGCGATTTCCCGGGGATCATCCTTCATCGCGTATCCTGGTCCTTGCTGTTATCGCCAGGCGACCCCACGACGCACCTGACCGATCCGGACTCCCCACCTCATCATTCCCAGAATCCTGCGGATCCCCGGAATCTTGCCGAGTCGCGGGATTGGGTGGCCATGCCGATGATGAAGGGCCAAGGCCTTTCATCACCCCGAGGCCATTCATCCCCCGCGGCGGAACGTGACGGTCTGCAAACCCAACTGCCCCTCGATCCGCTCCCGGGAGACCACGCCATCGAAAACATGGCTCTCCCCCTTCAGGCGAACTTCGAAACGCAACCGATCCCCATGCAGATCGACCGCACGAAGGCGCAGACGTGCATTGCCTTGGGTCAGGGTGCCGCGCACCACCTGGAACGATTGTTCGAGGTCAAGACGCTTCCCATCCTCTGCCAGCCAGGCCCCTTCGAGCTTTGCCGGAACCACCCACATGAAGACGCTGGCAAACCCCTGACGAAGGAAGGCGTCCGGTTGCCATTCCCCCATGTCGAACCGGTGCGAGACAACCCGTGTTCCTGGGCGCAGTTCGAGAATCCTTGGCCGAAGCCGAAGATTGATCGACTGAAGAAGATACATGGTCACGACATCGGCATCGCCGAAATCGAAGTCGAAGACATTGCCTTCGACGAAACGCGCCCTGTCCAGAACCCCGGCGGCCTCGGCATTGGTCAGGGACTGGCGGATTCGCACCGGATCCAGATCAACCCCGATGGCTTTGGAAACGCCAAACTCGGCAATGGCGGCAATCACGATGCGGCCATCGCCTGACCCCAGATCGATCACCAGATCGTCGGGTCTCGTCTCCGCCAGTTCAAGCATGGACGTCACGACCTCATGCGGGGTCGGAACGAAAGGAACATCCAGAGCCTGCGCGTCCGATGAGGAAACCGGTACAGAGCCGAGCAGGGCAGACAGGAAAAAGACACACGCAAACCCCATTGCGGGAAGAGAGAACCGGTTCACGGATCAGTTCCCGCAAGGATAGGCAATGGCAAGGCGCATGATGCGTCTCCTGACTGTTCCTGCCGCGCAAAACCGAAGACGCGGAGGATTCCCCGAAGCCGCAAACAAGGCGAAACCGGGAACGGAAAATCAGGACCTGGGTGAGACCGAAACGGCTTCCCTGCCCTTCGGGGTTTCCACAACACCCATGGAGACCTCGGCGCCGTCGGCAAGGGTGGCAAGCCCTGCCTCCTGAAGAACCGAGATATGGACGAAGACATCGCGGCCACCATCCTGGGTTTGCACGAATCCGAAACCCTTTTCGGGGTTGAACCACTTCACCACACCATCCATCGGTACGGCCGTGGAGGGGTCGGGCCTTGCTGCGGAGCCCATCGGGCGGCGGGTGGAAGGCCCGGATCGGGCAGGAAGCTGACCGGCCGTGCTGGCATCGACAGAAATCACGGCCGTGACCTGCGGCCCCTTCTGCCCCTGACTGACCTGAACCTCCAATGTGGTGCCCGTCTGCGGGGCGTCGAAACCGGCAGACTGAAGGACATTGATATGAAGGAAGGCATCGCCGGAACCATCATCAAGGGCGACAAAACCGAAGCCGCGATCCTCGTTGAACATCTTGACAACGGCACGCATGCTCCCGCCCCCGGAGGGGGCTGGCGAAAGGTCGCGCGGCGGCGCCTGAAAAGTGCGCGCCGGACGGTCGTCACCCCCATCAAAAGGTGAAAATCCATCATCCTCGAATCCACGCTGCCGCCTTCCACGGCCATGAACGCGATGCTGTCCCTTACTCATTGCCTTCTCATCCGTATCCCGTTGTTCCCATCGGGCAGGGCCGAACCCTGCATCCACCCACAATTTGACATCTTAATATGGATTATCCATACAGAAAAAATCGCGGCCACACACCATACCTTAAAAAGCCGGTCAAGGCATAGCCTGAATTGCACGGGTTCCTGCGGCCATCTTCCCTGGCCATCGGGCATAAATGGGACAGGACGCGGATCGATTCGATCTGTAGGATCAGGATCGGAATGTTGTCATGGCAAGCCTGCCCTGGCCCTGGCCCTGGCCCGCACAAGGGCTGACCGATCCCGTGAATCCCGAAAAACCTGCCATGCCCCCCCATGAAGCCTCAATCGCCAACCCGGAGCCCGAGACCATGATCATGAAGACAACCGTGAAGAGCACCTTGCCGCCCGGCCTGCGTGGGTTCCGGGGATTTTGGTCCGTTACGCTCCCCCTTCTGCTTGGCTTCTGCATGGTTCTGGCTGTGGTCTCCGGCGCTCATGCCCAGACAGGCCCTGCAGCCCCCAAAGACGAACCCGCTGAGATTTTTGAACCCACCATCGGGCAAAGGGGCAAGGATGTGGTCTGGGTTCCGACCGAGAGCAGCCTTGTCACGACGATGCTGGACATGGCCATGGTGACACCGGAGGATTACCTGATCGATCTCGGTTCCGGCGATGGCCGCACAGTGATCGCCGCGGCCCTGCGGGGACTGCGGGCGCATGGGATCGAATACAATCCCGATCTGGTCGCCCTTTCCCTTCAGCGGGCCCGGGAAGCCGGAGTGGCCGAGCGTGCCACCTTCGAGAAGGCCGACATCTTCGAAAGCGATTTTTCCGAAGCCACGGTGATCACCCTGTTCCTGCTTCAGTCGCTGAATGAGCGCCTTCGCCCGACCCTGCTTGAGATGCGGCCTGGAACGCGGATTGTCTCCAACACCTTTACCATGGCCGAATGGGAGCCCGATGAACGTCGCACCATCGACGACTGCACCACATGGTGCACGGCCCTGCTGTGGATCGTTCCGGCCCGGGTGAATGGCAGGTGGAGGCTGGAGAGCCAATCAGGGGAACGGGGGGGCGCCTCAACGCTGCAGCTGACACAGAGTTTCCAGATGCTGGAAGGCAGCCTGAACGGAGCCGCCCTGGCCGATGCCCGGCTTGAAGGGGCCGAGATCGCCTTCACGGTCGATGGCCGCCATTACCAGGGAAGGGTCGAGGGCGAAAGAATGTCCGGCCGCACGGCGGATGGCACCCCCTGGCAGGCCCTTCGGCTGGAAAAGTAAGGCAGGGGACACGCAAGACCGCAAAGACACATCGCGTCGGAGGCTTTTCCTGACCGGACGCCTCATCGCCGGACCATGATCCAGGGTCACGATGCGGAAGGATCCGGGCTTGCCTGCCCTCTTGGGGCACGTGGCCATGACTTGATCACGGCATGCACCACGGTTGCGAGGGGGATGGCGAAGAACACACCCCAAAATCCCCAGAGACTTCCGAAGAACAGGATGGCGACGATGATGGCGACGGGATGGATATTCACCGCATCGCCAAGCAGCAGAGGGGCGAGCACGTTGCCATCAAGCCCCTGGATGACCCCATAGGCGATCATGACATAGACGAATTCAGGGCCAAGCCCCCACTGGGCAAAGGCGACGAGCGCGACGGGAAGGGTCACCACCGCTGCGCCGACATAGGGAATCAGGACGGAAAGCCCCGTGATCACGGCCAGAAGGGCCGCGTAGTTCAGACCGAGAAAGGTGAACACGGCAAAGGTCACGACCG
>JBJHAU010000005.1:0-21740 GCA_050480665.1 Alphaproteobacteria bacterium
GTTCATGGTCTGATAGGCGAAGTCTCTGGTCAGGTTCAGGGCGGTCCGGACCTCCGAGAACGGCAGGGTGTGAACCGCGCCGTTCAGATCGCGCAGCCGCACGGTGCGGATCGAGATCTCCTCCACCACCCCGACATGGTCGGGCCCGAGCCGCACCACATCGCCGACCGCCAGCGTGTTTTCCACCAGCATGAACATGCCGGTGATGACATCCTGCACCAGCTTCTGGGCGCCGAAGCCGATGGCAAGACCGATCACCCCGGCGCCAGCCAGCAGCGGCGCAATGTTCACCCCAAGTTCCGAAAGCACGACAAGGATCGCCATCAGGGCGATGAAGATCAGGCTGGCGGTCCTGAGCAGGGGCAGCAGGGTGCGAACCCTGGCGCTGCTGCGATCCCCGGCTTCCAGCCGGTTCAGATACCGGGCAATGACAAGGCTGACCATTTCCCAGGCCAGCAGCGCCACCAGCACGATGACCGCGATCAGCACCAGCTTGCGCAGGATCAGCATCCCTTCCGGCGAGGCCAGCCAGGCCAGGCTGTCGAAGCCCCAGACATCGAGCACCAGAACCAGGGCGACGAGCATGATCAGCCAGCCGAGAAACCCCTTCATCAGCGGCAGGTAGCGGTTGGACCGTTCCTCCAGCCCGGGAAACCGGGCCTCGAGTTCAGCATTGACATGAAACAGGCGGAGCAGGCCCGCGCGGGTGGCCAGCACGAATAGCCGCGCCACGATCAGGATCAGCACCGTCCAGAGGGTTGCCATCAGAAGATGGGCCACCCCGCCCTCGATCCGCAGAAGCCAGGCCCCGTAGATCAGGACGATATAGGCAATGGCAAGGATGTGCCAGATGCCGGCCAGACGATCCCGAAGGCTGTGGCCCGCCCCGGTTTCGCGTCCGCCCCGGATGGAGAGCGCGACCAGATGGCGGTTCTGCAAGACAAAGAAGGTCAGGAACAGGGCAAACAGGAACCCGGCAAGGGCATGGGCGGCGGCGGAGACATCCGCAGGAATCCCCACCACCCGCAGGGCTTCGATGAACGCCAGAAGATAGACGAAGATCACCACCATCCGGCGCAGCCAGATATGCAGGTAGAAGGCGGTCTCGTCGCCGAAAGGCAAGGGGCGGATCGAGGGCACATGGGGCGAAAGAAGCGTTCGTCCCAGCGCCATGACAAGGCGCGCCGCCACGAAGGCAAAGGCCCCGATCGCCAGAACCTGATCGGCCTTGCCTGTCATCGGCAACAGGAAGGCAAGGCCGAAGGCGCCGAAAGCGAAGGCTGCGGGGCGGCCGAACAGGATCAGCGTATGCAGCAGGAAGCGGGAAAAGACGGTGGCGAGCGCCGCATCCGGCGCCTGTTCCAGCCGCAACCGGGCCGGCCGGAGGAAGCGCCGATAGATCTGCTCGAGAGCGAAGCCCGCCGCGATCATGACAAGGAAGCGCCAGGCCAGCCCGATCAGGCGCTCCTGCTTTCCCGGTTCGGCCAGCCAGGCTTCGATCCAGGCAACGGCCTCGGGAATCCGGCCGAGGCTGCGCCCCACCTGGGCGATCTCGGCGGCGGCCACCCCGAGCCTGTCGGTGGCCCATTCCGACATGCGCCCGAGCGCGGGTTCCGCCCGTGCAGGCGGCGGGGCGGGCTGCACCTGACCCATGGCCGCAAGGGTGCGCAGGGCGGCCACCAGCCTGTCGCGCTCCACCGGATCCTCGAGCAGCCGGGCCAGAGCCTCCAGATCGTCGGGGCCTGCCGTGTCGGGCAGCGCGGAGGCCGCCAGAACCTCCGACGAAGGCGCACCAGAAGCCGCTTCGCCCTCGCCCGCCGACAGAAGCCCCGGGTTCAACGCCATGGCGGCGGCAAGCCATCCGGCCAGAATGAGAAGCCGGGCCAGACGCCCGGGAACATGCCTTGCCCCGCTCCTGCCTGCGATCATCGCTCCCCCTCCGCCATTCGCCACAAGAAAGACCCGGAACCGCAGGATTCGCAGGCCTGGCCCTCGTGCCCAGCCTAGCCGCATCCCGCCCGGCTGTCATGCCGGGAACGGCGGATAACCGATCACGGGGGATCACAGCGGATCACAGCGCGGCCTTGAGGCGGCATGCCGCCTCTGCTATCAGACGCGGACGGGCGCGAAGCCGGTCTTCACCGGGCCTCCGTTTTTCCCGCCACGCATCCCCGAGGCCCTGCTTCATGGGCCGTTCCGGAGCCCGAAGCGCATGTCCAGATCTTCTTCATCCTCTTCTTCATCCTCCCCTCCTCTCTCTCCTCCTCTCTCTCCTCCTCTCTCTGCGGCCGGCACGACCATCAGCATCCGCATCGCCCCCGGTGAGGTGATCGACCGGCTGACGATTCTCGAGATCAAGGCCGAGAGGATTTCGGACCCGGCGAAGCTTGCCAACATCCGCCATGAGCTTGAGGATCTGGCCGCTTCGGCCGCCGCCGCACTGCCCGAGGATGGACAGCTCGATGCCTTGAGGGCCTCCTTGAAGCGGATCAACGAAACCCTCTGGGTGATCGAGGACGATATCCGCGATCTGGAGCGGGAGAAGGATTTCGGGGCACGATTCATCGAACTCGCCCGAGCCGTCTACCACACCAACGACGAACGGGCGCGGATCAAGCGGGCGATCAACGAGCATCTCGGCTCGGATCTGATCGAGGAAAAATCCTACAGCGCCTACTGATCCCGGTTGATCCCGGCGCCTGCCGAACCCCGCCTCAGGCCTGAGGCGCCCCGTCCGGCCCGTTTCCGCCTTCCTTCTCTTCCCCGTTGCGTTTCGTCCCGTCCGAATCCCGGGGCACCGCCACAGGGTGGCCTTCATCATCGGGAGCCAGGGCCCGGGATGCCTGACGCGCCGCCTCGCGATGGGCCGCTTCCTGCTGCCGTGCCCACATCGCCGCATAGGCCCCGCCGGTCGCCAGAAGATCGGCATGGGTTCCGCGTTCCACGATCCGGCCCTGATCCAGCACGATGATCTCGTCGGCATCGACCACGGTAGACAGCCGATGGGCGATCACCAGCGTGGTCCGGGCCGAAGACACGCGGGCCAGAGCCTCCTGGATTTCCTTTTCCGTTTCCGAATCGAGAGCCGAGGTGGCCTCGTCGAAGATCAGGATGGCCGGATCCTTCAGCATGGTGCGGGCGATCGCCACCCGCTGCTTCTCGCCGCCGGAAAGCTTCAGGCCCCGCTCGCCCACCACCGTATCGAACCCCTTCGGGGTGGAGGCAATGAAATCGTGGATCGCCGCCATCCGGGCTGTTTCCCGGATGGCATCGTCATCGGCGCCGGGGCGGCCATAGGCGATGTTGTAGCGGATGGTGTCGTTGAACAGGACCGTGTCCTGGGGAACGATGCCAAGGGCGCGACGAAGGCTGTCCTGGCGCACCGCGCGAAGATCCTGGCCATCGATCAGAATGCGGCCTGCGGTCACATCATAGAACCGGAACAGAAGGCGTGAGATGGTCGATTTCCCCGCGCCGGAAGGGCCCACCAGGGCCACCTTGTGTCCGGCGGGCACACGGAACGACACATCCTTCAGAATGGGCCGGGCCGCGTCATAGCCGAAGCAGACCCGATCGAAGACGATCTCGCCGCCCCTGATCCGGAGCTCGGGCGCGGAGGGCCTGTCGGTCACTTCCGCCGGAATCTGCATCAGGTTGAACATCGTCTCCATGTCGGTCAGGGACTGCTTGATCTCGCGATAGACATAGCCAAGGAAATCCAGCGGGGTGTAGAGCTGGATCAGATAGGTCATCACCAGCACGAAATCGCCGAGCGTCATATGGCCGTTCACCACCCCCTGCCCGGCCATGATCATGACCGCCGTAAGGCCTGCCGAGATGATGAACGTCTGGCCGATATTGAGCAGCGAAAGCGAGGTCTTGTTCTTCACCGCGGCCCGTTCGTAGCGGGCGAGGGCGCTGTCGTAGCGGGCGCTTTCGTGAGACTCGTTGCCGAAATACTTGACCGTCTCGTAATTCAGAAGGGAATCGAGCGCCCGGGTGTTGGCCTGCTGGTCGCGCGCATTCATCTCGCGGCGAAAGCGCAACCGCCATTCGGTGATGACCAGGGTGAAGACGATATAGGTGAAGATCGTCACGAAGGTGACGGAAGCGAACCAGAAATCGTAGAGCACCCAGAGAATGGCGGTGACCACAAGGATTTCCAGCACCGTGGGCACGATCGAGAACAGCATGAAGGCCAAAGTGAACTCGATCCCCTTGGTGCCCCGTTCGATGGCCCTGGAAAGCCCCCCGGTCTGGCGATCAAGATGGTAGCGAAGGCTGAGGCCATGAAGGTGATCGAACACCTTGTGGGCCACCGTGCGCACGGCCCGCTGGGTCACCTTGGCGAACACCGCATCGCGCAATTCCCCGCTGGCGGCGGAGATCAGCCTTAACAGGCCATAGGCCACGATCAGCGCCAGCGGCAGAACGATCACCGCATCCTGCCCCGGAGACAGGGCATCCACCGCACCCTTGTAGAGAATCGGCACATAGACATTGGCGACGAGGGCGACCAGCAACAGAAGCACGGCCAGCACGATCCGGGCCCGCAACTCGAAGGAATTGTTGCGCCAGAGAAAGGGGATCAGCGCCCGCATCACCCGAATGTCCAGACGTCCGGCGAAGGTTCGGTATTCGGCCGGTTCAGGCGAAGACTCTGGCGCCGCCCCGGCGGGACTCTCCGAGGCTTTCATGGCGGGAGTCCCGGTGGATGTCCCGGTGAGTGGTCCGGGCGGTACCGGATCGTCGGTTTTCTGGCTGTCGGTCATCGGGGGAAGGTGGTGTGTTTCCTTCCCGCGCGCAAGGACGGATGGAAAGTTAAGGCCTTGCCGAAGGGATCTTGCCCCCTTCAGCCTTCCGGCGGGGAAGGGCGGGAGGCGCCCGCCTCAAGGAACGAGATGGCCTCGGCCGCCATCATCACGTCGCCGAAAGAGGAATAGAAGTTGGTCAGCGCCGTATTGTGATCCTCATCGGTGCGGGCGGCGCAGCCATCGGCGATCATCACCGTGCGGAAATTGCGCATCATGGCATCGCGGGCGGTCGATTCGCAGCAGACATTGGTGACCGTTCCGGTGATCAGAACCGTATCGATCCCGCGTGCGTGAAGCACCGATTCCAGATCGGACGATCCCTGGATGAAGGCCGAGAAATGGGTCTTGTCGACGATCAGATCATCGGGGCCGACTTCCAGTCCGGGCCAGAGTTCGGTGCCCTTGCCGCCCGGCATCATGTGTCGCAGACGCTTGTTTCGCGCCGCCTCTGTCGACAGTTCCCGATGATAGACCGACCATCGCTCCAGACTTTCCTCAGTGGTGACCATGCGGATGAACACCACAAGACCGCCCAGAGCCCGAAGCGCATGGGACAGGGCATTCACCGTCGGCACGATCTTCACGGCCATTTCGGTCAGGGAATGGGCAACGGCCGGATCCATGAAGCCACGCTGAAGATCGACGACCAGATGCGCGGTGCGCTCAGGCACCATCCGGGAAAAGGCGTAGGCGCGTCCGCGCCGTTCGAGCACCCGCGCACGGATCCTCTCGGGGATTCTGATGTCATGCATGATCCGGACCGCCTTTTGCCAAAGGTGCCATCTGCCTCGCCGTGTTCCACGTCTTCATGTCTGTCCATTTCATGTCTGCCCATGAGGACAGACCATGGGGCCAGTCTATGCCGCAAGCGGGGTTGACGAAAGACCGCATCGCGCGGTCTAACCGGAAGACCATGGCCGGAAATCGTCTTGCAACGGACGGACGCGTTGTTCCCCCGGCCGATGATTCCAGACGTGGGGCGCGGGGATCAGGCCGTGACGAATCGGGGAGGGAGGAAACGTCATGACACAACGGGTTCAGGGAGGGACAGCCGGGCTTATCACCGCCATCCTTCTGGATGGCCAGGGGGGCGGCAGGGAACTTGACTGGAACGCGGTGAAACAATGGCGGCCGGAGGATGGCTATCTCTGGGTCCATCTCAACCGGTCAAGTCCCCATGCGGGAGAATGGCTCAAGGCCGAGATCAGCGAACCGGAGATTCTGCGAACGTTGCTCGCCGATGAGACCCGACCGAGGGCCGTTCCCCAAGGCGACCAGCTTCTTGTGACGCTGCGCGGTGTCAACCTGAATCCCGGAGAGGATCCCGAAGACATGATCAACCTGCGCCTGTGGTGCGGGCCGCATCGGGTTATCAGCACCCTGCGCCGTCATGTGATCGCTGCCACCGAGATGCGCGAATCCCTGATGCTCGGCCATGGCCCGCGGGATGGCGGAGATTTTCTCGGCAGGATCGCCGACATGCTGGTTCAGCATATGGGCCCGACCCTTGACGGGTTGAACGAGGTCATGGATTCCATTGAGGAACGGGTGCTGGTGGACCCCTCTGGCATGACATCTCTGCAAAAGGAAGAGTCCGCCACCCGTCGCAAGCTCGTGAGGGCCCGACAGAAAGTGATCGTGCTTCGGCGTTACCTGGCGCCTCAGCGCGATACCCTCTCACGTCTTCAGTTCGAGCAACTGTCCTGGCTGGCCCCGCAGCATCGGATCTTCCTGCGCGAGGCAGCGGATCATACCACCCGTCACGTCGAAGACCTCGAAGCCCTGCGGGAGCGCGGCACGGTGATCCAGGATGAATTGCGGAACCAGCTGAGTGAAACCATGAACCGCACCATGTATGTGCTGACACTGGTAGCCGCGATCCTTCTGCCGCTCACCTTTGTCACGGGACTTCTCGGCATCAATGTGGATGGCATCCCGGGTGCTGAGGAGGCGCCCTGGGCCTTTCTTGCGGTATGCCTCGGGTTACTGGCCGTCGGCGGTCTGCAATTCCTTCTGTTTCGCAGGCTGAGATGGCTCTGAACGTGAATCCTGCGATCCATGGCCGGATGCCCCTCATGGATCGAGGCCTGTTCAAGCGGGGCAGGGTTCCCTAGACTGGAGGGGTTCCAGCCCTGAAGCACAGGCCGGGAACACGGGAACCGCCGCATCATCCGTCCGGCGCCGGTTCGTCATGAAAGGGGAGGCAGACCATGACCATCGCCCGCGTTATCCTGATCCATGTTCCGGAAGGCAAGGCCCCGGAGGCGGAAAAGATCTGGAAGCAGGAATGTTCCGGCCTGCTCCGGCGTCAGAAGGGCTGCCGGCTGGAAAAGTTCATGAAGTCGCTGGATCGTCCCAACCTCTATATCTCCTATTCCGAATGGGACAGCATGGCCGAGATCGAGGCCTATCGCAGCGGCGCCGATCACGAGGTGATCCGCCAGGAAGCCAGGGCCCTGCAAGGCGGCAGGGCCGTTGTATGGTGTTACGAGATCCTCACCGATTCCTGACCTGAACACCGGAACACCCGCCTTCCGGACATAACCCCGAAGACGCCCTGATACTCCCGGCCTCTGCCCCCTTGCGCGCGGCCGAAGGCTGCCCTGATCATGCCGGATCGGGGCCGGGGGCAAGTCATGTCCGCGAAAAGCCGATTCGGGGCTGGAGTGCCCGGAAAGGTAATGTTATACTGTAACGATACGATTTTCCGAAGCCCCCGATGCGGGCCGGCTTCCTTCTGTCTCGATACAGGGCACCCATGATCGAATCCTTTTCCATCCTCAGGGCCGGGATCGGCCTTCGACTGGCCCTGGCCGCAGCGGCACTGGTCGTCCTGTGGCTTGGCGTCGCCTGGGCCCTGTCATGACGGCTCCCGCCCTGTCCGAGACCCCCGAAAAGGGGTCGGAAGCCGCCATCCGCTTCTCGAATCTGACCCTCGGCTACGATCGCAAGCCGGCGGTTCACCACATGACCGGCAGTTTTCGCAAGGGCTCCATGACCGCCCTGGTCGGGCCCAATGGCGGTGGAAAGTCGACCCTGCTCAAGGGGATCGTCGGGCTGATGAGCCCGCTTTCCGGACAGGTTTCGCTCGATGGTCTCTGCCTCGGCGAGATTGCCTACCTTCCCCAGGCCGCCGAGATCGACCGCAGTTTTCCCCTTTCGGTCGTCGATGTGGTCAGCCTCGGGCTTTGGCGTCGGGTGGGCGGTTTTCGCAGCATCCGCGGCGAGAATTATGCCGAGGCCCGCAGGGCCCTTTCTGCGGTGGGGCTTGAAGGATTCGAGCATCGGCCGATCGGCAGCCTTTCGGGCGGACAGCTTCAGCGCACCCTGTTTGCCCGGCTTCTCCTGCAGGATTCCCCGGTGATCCTTCTCGACGAACCCTTCACCGCCATCGACCAGAAGACGACCGCCGATCTTCTGGATCTTGTGGCCCGCTGGAACCGGGAGGGCCGCACGGTGATCGCCGCGCTGCACGATCTGGATCAGGTGCGGGCCCATTTTCCCGAAACCTGCCTGCTCGCCCGCGAGCCGATCGCCTGGGGGCCGACCGGAACGGTGCTGAGCCCCGCCAACCTTCTGCGCGCCCGGCGATTCACCGAAGCCTGGATCGAAGGCGCCCCGACCTGCGAACACGACGAAGTTCCGCGCCATGATTCATGAGATCTTCATCCTGCCCTTCACCGAGTTCGCCTTCATGCGGCGTGCTCTTGTGGGCTGCATGGCCCTGTCTCTGGCTGCGGCGCCGGTGGGCGTGTTTCTCCTTCTGCGCCGGATGGCCCTGGTGGGCGACGCCATGGCCCATGCGGTTCTTCCCGGCGCGGCGATCGGCTTCTTCATCGCCGGATTGTCCCTGTTCGCGATGACCCTGGGCGGCCTGCTCGCCGGGCTGAGCGTCGCGATCCTCGCCGGGCTGGTCGCCCGCTTCACCAGCCTGAAGGAGGATGCCAGCCTCGCCACCTTCTATCTGATCTCCTTGGCGCTGGGCGTGCTGCTGATCTCGGCGCGGGGCACCAATGTGGATCTGATGCATGTGCTGTTCGGCACCGTTCTTGCCCTGGACGACGCCGCGCTGCTGCTGATCGCGTCCATCGCCTCGATCTCGGCCGTGACCATGGCGGTGATCTACCGTCCGCTGGTGCTGGAATGCTTCGATCCGGGCTTCCTTCGCTCGGTGCGCGGCCATGGGGGGGTCTATCACCTGATCTTTCTCGGCCTCGTGGTGCTGTGCCTGATCGGCGGGTTTCACGCGCTGGGAACGCTGCTGGCGGTGGGAATGATCATCCTTCCGGCCGCGGCGGCGCAGTTCTGGGCGCGCGACATCACCCCGATGATCGGCATTGCCTGGCTGATCGGCGTCACCGCAAGCCTGTGCGGCCTGCTGCTCTCCTACCATGCCAATCTCGCATCGGGACCGGCGATCATTCTGGTGGCCGGCCTGCTCTACATGGGATCGGTGATCCTTGGCCCGCGCGGAAGCCTTCGCGCCCGCTATGCCCATGGATCCCATACCACCGGATAGCCGATGGCAGGCCGCACCGCACACACGCGGGCGATCCGGCCTCTTCCCCTTCGCCCCTTCCCGTCACCCATCATCCTGATCCTCAACACCACCCTGATCCTCAACACCACAAGGAGACAACCGATGCCGCACTTGCAACACGCCTCATCGTGGCTGCCCGCCCCGAACGGCGCCTCTTCCCGTGCCGGGCGAAAGGCATGGATCGGCGCAAGAGCCGGGGCCCGGATCGGCGCCCGGATCGGCGCCATGGCCCTTGCCGCCCTGCTTGGCTGGAGCCTGCCCGGAGCCTTCGCCCCTGCCCAGGCCCACAGCCACGGCCATAGCCACGGCCACAGTCACGGACACAGCCACGGACACGGGCACGGCCAGAGCGAAACCAGAGGACACGATCACGGACACGGGCACAGTCACGGGCACGGCGAGGCCCGGGAGCGGCAGGGTGACGGGCCGATCCGGGTGGTCGCCAGCTTTACCATTCTCGGCGACATGGTGCGGGAAATCGCCGGCGACCGCATTCATCTCACCACCCTGGTCGGGCCGGACGGGGATACCCATGTCTTCCAGCCTTCGACGGGCGATGCCCGCGCCGTGGCCCGGGCCGATCTGGTGGTGGTGAACGGCCTGAGTCTCAAGGGCTGGATGGATCGTCTGATCGGCTCCACCGACTACAAGGGCCCGGTCGTGGTGGCAAGTCGTGGGGCCAATCTCATCAAGTCCGAGGCTTCGGGACACAGCCAAGGGAATGAGGGGCACAGCCACGGGCACAGCCACGGTCACAGCCATGGCCAAAGCCACGGTCACGGGCATGATCAGGGCCATGCCCACGCCCATGGCCCTGAAGATCCTCATGCCTGGCAGGATGTTCAAAACGCCATCATCTATGCCCGCAACATCCGCGACGGGCTGATCGCCACCGATGCCGGCAATGCCGACCACTATCGCGAGGCGGCCGCCGATTATATCCGGCGTCTGGAAGCGCTGGATTCCGAGATTCGCTCACTGTTCGCGGATGTACCCTCGGATCGGCGCAGGGTGGTGACTCCGCACGCCTCCTTCACCTATTTCGGCGCGGCCTATGGCCTGAACTTCTCGTCGCCGGTCGGAATCTCGACTGATTCCGAACCCTCGGCGGGCGATGTGGCTGCCTTGATCCGGACGCTGCGCGAAGCCGGCATCGCCGCCGTGTTCCGCGAAAACATCATCGATTCCCGCATGGTGGAGCGCATCGCCCGGGAAGGGGGCGTCAAGGTCGGCGGAACACTCTATTCCGATGCCCTCTCGCCCCCGTCGGGCCCGGCCCCGACCTATATCGACATGATGCGCCACAATGCGCGCATCCTCGCAGGTGCCCTGCGCCCCAGTTGACCAGCGCACACACAGCATCATCCTGCGGCCCGGGGCCCCAAGCCTCGGGCCGAACTGTGTGAAACCGCTGCCTGCCGGGCGAAGCCGTGTATGTGAAGCCGTGTATGTGTGAAGCGGTGTTCAGCGAACACCCGAAGGCGGCAAGGCCCCGAAGAGCGCATGAACGCCGCAAGGCCCCAGGGGGGGGCGACTTTTCTTAATTCATTGATATTCATCGGGAAAATGGCGCGCCCGAAGAGACTCGAACTCCTAACCTCCTGATTCGTAGTCAGGTGCTCTATCCAATTGAGCTACGGGCGCGCAAACCCCCGTGGACGCGACAGGGCCGGACCACGGAGGCGGCACGCTACCCAAATCCGCCCGGCTTGGCAAGGCCCATGCGGGATCGGGCCGCAAACCGCGCCGGGCAGGCAAGAAGGATGCGGAAAGCGGGGCGCGGGATGCCCATGCGGGGCGCAGCAGGAGCAATCTTGGAACGGCTGCCTGCCATGACCCCTCGGTCAAGCAAAAAAGACGCAGAAATAATGGGTTGTCCAAACGCCGGATTCCCCATAGAACAGCATCAGGACAGGTGGGGGATTCTGCTGCCTGTTATCATGATCTTTGGGGGTGCCTGGTTCCATGGCCCGATCGAGACCCGAGGCCGCGCTCTTCGTGGCGGCCGTCCTGCTGGCGGGATGTTCCTACGTCTCCGATGCCATCTTCCCCTCGCTGACGGGTGAGGATCCGGCGCCTGCCACCCAGACCAACGATGACCGCGCCAACGATACCCGCGCCAACGACACCCGCGCCGATGCTGCTGGCCCGGCCGAGGCGGCGCGCCCGGAACCGGCCGTTCCGCTTTCCATGGGCGATTCCCGCTTCGTCGCGCCCGGCATAAGCCCCGGCAACGCCACCGGAACCGAGGTGGGCCGCAAGGTCGCCCAGCTCAGGGCCGAAGCCATCCGGCTTCAGGACGCGATCACCCAGCACAATGCGGGACTTCAGCAGGCGCGTTCGGAAACCATGCGCCGTGCCCAGACCTATCACGGCACGGTCGCGGCCATCAACGCGCGCCTGCAGGTCGGCACGACCCCGGGAAATCCGATCCTTGTCAGCCAGTGGAACACCGCGCAGGAACAGCTTGATCTGGTCAGCCGCGGGATCGGCGCCATGAATACCCTGGCCAACCGCGTGGCCGGCGATTCCACCACCGCCAGCTACATCCTGGAAACCACCCGCGCCACCTTCGGCCTTTCCGGCGCGCTGGACGAGGATCATCGCCAGCTCAGCACCCTTGAAGACGAGGTCAACCGGACCGTGGTCATGATCGACCGCCTTCTGAACGATCTTGCAGAAGACATCAATCGCCAGTCGATCTATGTCGGCAACGAGCGCAAGAACCTGACCACCCTTTCCGTGGCCATCAAGAACGGCGAAATCCTTGGCCACAGCCTTGCCAATCGCGCCTTCGAGCCCGGCCCCTTCCAGCCGCGTCCCGGCACCGGTGCCGCCGCCAACGATACCCGCCGGCCGCTGGTGGTGATCCGCTTCGACAGCCGCAATGTGGAGTATGAGCAGGCGCTCTATACCGCCGTCTCCCATGCGCTGGAGCGCCGGCCGGAAGCCGGGTTCGACGTGGTCGCCGTGGCGCCCGCCGAAGGCACGACTCCAGCCCTGGCCGCCACCTCCAATGCGGCGCGGCGCCATGCGGAAACGGTTCTGCGTTCGCTGACAGCCATGGGCCTGCCGGCCGGCCGCGTGAACCTGTCGGCGGCCTCCTCCGCAGAGGCTCATGGGGCGGAGGTGCACGTCTACGTGCGCTAGTCCGTGCGCGAGGCGTCCTCTTCCTGTGCCATCTCCCTGCACCAGGCGTCTGCCGCCAACGCCCGCCCACACCGCTTCCCTGCACTGCCCCTCGCGCCGCTCCTCGCGCCGTCCTTCACGCCGTGTTGCACACCACGCCTTCGGAGATCCTCCGCAAGCCTCGCCCCCATTCCGGGCGGGGCTTGTGCGGGCGCTCGAAGGGTTGCCCGGCCGCCAAAAGCCCCAAGCGCTTTGACAGGGGCGCTCCCGCATCGTTAAATGGTGGCCCCTGCCACGGATGGCGCGATGCTTGGGTTTCGCCCTCTCCGCGCTCTTCTTCCGCGCTTTTCCCGTGCAGGGGAACCGGCCGCCCCTGCGCCGAGGGCGCCGTGCCCGTTGCGGCATGGGTTCGTGCTTCCGAGGGGCGCGAGGCGGATTCCGCCGCATCTGTGGCCGGATACAGGATATGTTGACGCAAGACAAGTCGACGCAGGAGATGCCAGCCCGGGACATGCCTGTGGCCCGACCGTTTACCGTTCACCCGAATCATACATCACCCGAAAAGGGGAGGCTTTCATGACCCGCGACTTCGAGGATCACTGCTGGAAGGACATCATTCCGCAGGACGAAATCGAGATCTATCGCAGTTTCTTTGCCCGCGAACCCAGGCCTCTGGGCCCGAACCCGGCGTTGATCGCCATCGATCTTTACAAGAAGGTCTATGCCGGTGGCCCCGGCCCGGTCGCGGAGATCAACAAGCGGCATCGTGGCGCCTGCGGCGATCATGCCTGGAACGCCATTCCGCCGACGCGCACGCTGTTCGCCGCCTGCCGCGAGGCCGGCATGCCGATCTTCTACACCACCGGCCGCAGCGGCACCGGGGTTGTCGCCACCAACCGCCAGCGCAGCGCCGAAGAGGAGGCAAAAAGCGCCGAAGGCTATGAGATCCTCGATGATTTCGCGCCTCAACCCGGCGACAGCGTCATCTTCAAGGAGCGCGCCTCGGGATTTTTCGGCACATCGCTGACCGCTCAGCTGAAGATGCGCGGCATCGACAGTGTGATCCTGATCGGTGAAAGCACCTCGGGCTGCCTCAGGGCCTCGGTGGTGGATGCCTTTTCCTACGGTTTCCAGGTCGCGGTGGTGGAGGAATGCTGTTTCGACCGCTCCATGACCTCTCACAAGGTTGCCCTGTTCGATCTGCACCACAAATATGCCGAGGTCATGCACCTGGAAGACATCCTGCCGATGATCACCGCCTCCGGAAGGTCCCGGGCTGCGGCGGAATGACCGCGACAGGGGCGAAGGCCGGCTGCCGCAAGGAAAGGCCTGCCCCTGCCCCCGACCTTCCCGACCAACCTCTGCCCGCGAAAAGGATTCACCCCATGGCCAGCCATACCCTTCCCGTTTTCACCGCATTCATCGAAGCGCTTCGCACCGCCTTCCGCGAATCGGAAGGCAATGTCCAGACCGCGATGGAACGCGCCCGCGATCTTCTGACCACCCTTGTCAACGATCCCACCATGCGGGCCCATGCCGCCGACTGGCCTTCCACCGAGGGGCACAAGAACCTGCTTCTTCACGAGGATCCGGATTACCGTTTCGTGGTCAATGCGGTGGTTCGCGAGGCCGGGCGAAAGGGTGGCGTTCACGACCATGCCCATACCTGGACCGCCTACGGGGTGCTGGATGGCGAGGAAAGGCTGGAACGCTACCGCCGGCTGGATGACGGCCAGCGCGAGGCCTATTGCGAAGTGGAGCTGGAAAGCGTGACCCGGGGCGTCGCCGGTGTGGTCGATCTGGTTCCGCCTTTTGCCATCCATTCCGAAAAGGGCGGGCCGGGGCGATCGGTCGCTGTCATCGTGCGTTCGGAACGGGTGGCCGAATCCGGAGCCCAGGGACGCTACGATCCGGAAACCAATGTCTATTCCACCGGCAAGGGGCCGACCCAGATTCCCTTCACCGTGACCTGATTCCCTTCAGGGCCGGGCGGCCACGGGCAGGTTGTCGATCAGCCGACATCCGCCCAGCCGCGCGGCGGCAAGAAGCCGGGCCGGCCGGACGCCGATTTTCGCCAACGGCGCCAGGGTTTCGGCATCGACGCAGGCCACGTAATCGACCCCGTTGAAACCCGCCTCCAGAAGCCGGCGTTCGGCAGCGGCCGTGGCTTCGTTCACCCCTTCCCCGCCTTCGATGGCCCGGGCCGTTTCCCGCAAGGTGGCGTAAAGCTCTGGCGCGATGGCCCGTTCGGCCGGACCAAGATAGGCATTGCGCGACGAAAGGGCGAGGCCATCGCCTTCCCGAACGATGGCCACGCTTTCCACCGTCACATCCAGATCAAGGTCGCGCACCATGCGGCGCACCACGCAGAGTTGCTGATAATCCTTCTCGCCGAAATAGGCCCGGTCGGGGCGCACCTGGTTGAGAAGCTTGGCAACGACGGTGGCGACCCCGGCGAAATGGCCGGGACGATGCGCCCCGCAGAGCCCCTCGGTCAGCCCCCCCGACACCGTGACCGTGGTTGCGAAACCCTCGGGATACATCGTTTCGGCATCGGGGGCGTAAAGCGCCGTGACCCCGGCCCCTTCGAGGAAACGAAGATCATCGGCCTCTTTCCGGGGATAGGCCGAAAAATCCTCGTGGGGCGCGAACTGTGTCGGGTTGACGAACAGGCTGACCACAACCCGGTCGCAGGCAGCAAGGGCTTCTGCCATCAGCGCGCCATGGCCCCGATGCAGGGCGCCCATGGTCGGCACAAGACCGATGACAAGCCCCTCGCGACGCCAGGCCTCGATCTGCCGGCGCAAGGGCCCCAGGTGGCGCAGGACAACAACCCCGGCCCCCGACGAGGGCGTCTCACCTCGGGCATGGGGCGCGGTCATGAGGAAACGGGGCCCCTTGCGGGCAGAAAGCAATGCGCCTCGGTCGGGAAACGGCGGGCGCGAACATCCTCGGCATAGGCGCGGGCGGCAGCATCGACTGCGCCCGCCAGCTCGCCATAACGGCGCACGAATCGCGGGGTGAAATCGGTGAACAGCCCCAGCATGTCATCGCTGACAAGAACCTGTCCGTCGCAGGCGGGTGAGGCGCCGATGCCGATCACCGGAACCGGCACCGTTTCGGTCACGGCCCGGGCCACCGGCTCGAGCGTGCCTTCCACCACCAGGGCGAAAGCCCCGGCCTCGGCAATGGCCACGGCATCGGCAAGAATCCTGCGCCCCGCCGCATCATCACGGCCCTGCACCCGAAAGCCGCCCAGGGTTCGCACCGACTGCGGCGTCAGCCCGACATGGCCCATGACCGGAATCCCCCGGCTGACCAGGAAGGCCACCGTGGGCGCCATGATCTCTCCCCCTTCCAGCTTCACCGCGGCACAGCCGGTTTCCGCCAGAACCCGCGCCGCCGAGACAAAGGCCTGCTCCGGCGAGGTCTGATAGCTGGCGAAGGGAAGATCGACCACCACGCAGGCCCGGGAGGCCCCGCGCACCACCGCCGCGCCGTGGGCGATCATCATGTCGAGGGTAACCGGCAGGGTGGAATCCATTCCGTAGACGACCATCCCGAGAGAGTCCCCCACCAGAAGAACATCCGCATGGGGATCCAGAAGCCGGGCCATGGGCGTCGTATAGGCCGTGAGGCAGACCAGCGGAACCCCGCCCTTGCGGGCGGCGATGTCGGGAACGGTCAAAGATGAGGTGGGTTTCGCCATGGAAGTTCCACAAACGGGCATCTCTGGGGCCAGATTACTAGCCGGTTTTCCCGTGGGGGCAAACTCTTTTCCCCGGCCGGGCGCCCTTTGCCCCGTGGCCCCGGGCCGCTATACTGTCGCGGAATTCCCCGCCACAGGCGCAAGGACATGACGGGATGAGCCAGGAACGTGCCTCCCTGCCCTCGCTGTTTCAGAAGCCTTCGCGGCTTCCGGGGCCTTCGCGGCTTCCGGGCCTGGTTGTCTCCCTGATCCTGCTGGCCGGCTGTGCGGCGCCGCCGCCTCAGCCTGCCGCCCCTGTCGAGACCATCCCCCCGGCAGGTGTCGAGGCTGGTGTCGAGGACGATGCCGCGATCGGCCCCGTGTTCGGGCGCCCGCCCGTCGCCTCCCGAACCATGATGGTGGCCAGCGCCCACCCTCTGGCCTCGCAGGCAGGAATGAGGATCCTTCGCGAAGGCGGCAACGCCACGGACGCCGCCATCGCCATGCAGCTGGTGCTCGGCCTGGTCGAACCGCAATCCTCGGGACTGGGCGGTGGCGGTTTCCTTCTGCATTTCGATGCTTCCACCGGCGAGATCACCGCCCATGACGGGCGCGAGACCGCCCCCATGGCCAGCGGCAGGGATCACTTCCTGGATTCCGAAGGCCGCGTCCTTGAAGCCGACCTGCGGCGATTCGGCGGGATCAGCGTTGCCGTTCCCGGCACCCTGGCCAAGCTTTACGCCGCCCATCGCGCCCATGGCCGAAAGCCCTGGCCGGATCTCTTCGAACCGGCCATCCGCCTTGCCGAAGACGGGTTTCCCGTCTCGCCCCGGCTTCATGAATCGATCCGCCGCGATCCCTATCTCGGCCGGCATCCTTCCACACGCGGGCATTTCTTCGATGCCGCCGGCGCACCGCGGGCCCCGGGCACCCTGCTGACCAACCCGGCATTCGCCGAAACCCTGCAGGCGGTGGCCGTGAACGGGATCGAGGCCTTCTATCGGGGGCCTCTGGCGGCGGCCATGGAAGCGGCCGTCAGGGACGACGAGCGCCCCGGGACGCTGACCATGACGGATCTTGCCGCCTACCGGGCCGAACGACGCCCGCAGCTTTGCGGACCCTACCGGATCTGGCTGGTCTGCGGATTCGGGCCGCCCTCGGGCGGGGGCTTCGCCACACTCTCGATCCTCGCCATGCTGGAACGGTTCAACCTGCCCGCCATGGCTCCCGGCTCGGTCGAGATCAGCCACCTCCTGGCCGAAGCCACCCGGCTGGCCGAAGCCGACCGGCTGCACTACATCGCCGATCCGGACCATGCCGCGATCCCGCTGATGGAGCTTCTCGCCCCGGGCTACATCAGCACCCGTTCGGATCTGATCCTGCCCGAACGCGCCCTGCCCCGGGCGGAACCGGGAATCCTCCCCAAGGCCGCGCGACAGGGCCCGCTTCTGGCCGGTTCGCCCCCTTCGCCCCATCTGTCCACAACGCATCTGAGCGTGATCGACGGCGATGGCAACGCCGTGGCCCTGACCTCCTCCGTCGGCAGCGCCTTCGGCGCAAGGATCATGGTGGGCGGTTTCCTGCTCAACAATCACATGACCGATTTCTCCCTTGAGCCGGAAGATGCGGCCGGAACGCCACGGATCAACCGTGTCGAACCCGGAAAACGGCCCCGTTCCGCCCAGTCTCCCACCCTGGTGTTCGATGGATCGGGCCGCCTCAGTCTGGTTCTCGGCTCCCCGGGCGGGCCGCGGATCATCCCCTATGTGGTCAAGACCCTGATCGGCATTCTCGATGGTGGCCTTGACGCCCAGGCCGCCATCGACCTTCCGAATCTGGCCGTGCGCGGGGATTCGGTGATCGTGGAGGAAGGTGCCAGCGCCGAAGCGCTGATGGACGGGTTGCGTGCCCTCGGGCACCGCCCGGCCGCCGTGCCGATGGCCAGCGGCCTGCAGGTCATCCACCAGCGCGACGGGCGTCTGGAAGCCGGTGTCGATCCCAGAAGGGAGGGCGTGGCGCTCGGCGATTGATCCGCACCGGAACCGGAACTGCCCGACGGAAGGTTCACGGCGCCACGTTCAGCGACCAGTCATAGGCATGGCGGTCGATGCCGGCCCCGCCACGCAGGCGTTCCGCCACCGTATCCGTCCGATAGCGCAGAAGATGGGGGATGATCCCTCCTTCCGCCGCGAAATCCTCCTCGAACCAGCGATAGATCCGTGAGGCAACGATTTGCCCGCCTTCCAGGGTCAGGGCGCGTGGATGGGTGATGAAGCTTCGGGCGGCCGCCTCGAGCTGCGCCTCAAGCCTTTCGCCATGGAAGGCTTCGGGGTGCAGGTCCGGACAGCCGATCGAGGCGCAGTTGACGGCATAATGAATGCGGGAATCGCGCCAGACGGGCCGGAGAATCCGATGCTCGATGTCATCGAGGCTGAGCGCCTCATCCTCGATCGTCACAAGCCGGGCACCCCATGGGCCACGGGTGAACCAGCCGGGCGAAATGGCGATATCGCGGATCGAGGCCACCGGAAAATGATCGAGCACCACGCGCACGGTCAACGCGTTGTAGAGGTTGATCCAGTAGGCCTTCTGATGGGGCCGGCTCATCCGGCTGACCGGCATCGCCGCCAGATCATCCACATAGGCGGCAAGCCGACGATGATCTTCCCCGGTCACCGCACCATAGCGCACACGGGCCACGCCATCGGCCCCGGCCACGCGGTAGCGATCGAGAAACATCTGCCAGGGCCCGTGATCCGGCACGAGAGCAGATTGGGGATCATGCGCCTGCCAGCGCGGCCAGAGCTCGGCCCGGGGCGCACTCTGGGCCTGGTTTGCACCGACCACGAGACAGAGCGCGAAGAACGCCACGACAACACCGGAAACAAGGCCCCGGCGCAGGATTCCGGGTGGCGAGAAACCGTGGCGCATGAATCCGTGAGGCATGAATCCGTGGCGTGCGCGGATCGCCGCCATCGTGCCGCGGATCGGGGTGGCGGGCACGGGATTCTCACGCATCGGGCTTTTCCCTGAAGGAAGGGGATGGCCGGGCGGGGCCAAGGCCGTGTTCCGGAAGGGTCAGCGAGAAACAGGTACCATCCGGCCCGGTCCTGTCGAGGGCGATGCTTCCCCCGTGGGCCTCGACGAGTTCGCGGGCGATGGCAAGCCCCAGCCCGGTGCCGCCGCGCCGCCCGGAGCCACGAAAGGGCTGGAACAGGGACTGAACCGCCTGTTCCGGCAGGCCCGGGCCATCATCGCTAACCAGAATCCGCGCCGGGGATCGCCCGGCGAGCCGGATGGTGATCTGTCTTGCCCCGGCTTCGGCGGCATTGCGCACAAGATTGACGAAAACGCGAAGCATCTGTTCCCGATCGGCCGTGAGCTCGAAGGCACGACTGACCTCGATCCGCAACGAAGCACTGTCGGCGGCGAGCGGGGCAACCATGGAGGGAACCTCTTCCAGCATCTCGACCAGGCCGAACCGGGTGGGCTGCATGGCGGCGGCATCGGTGGCATAGGACAGGGTCTGGGTGCAGAGGTTCACGGCCTTGTCGAGCGCACGTTCCAGCATCGGCGAGGCACGCCGCACTTCCGGGTCGTCGCTCGCGGCGAGGCGATCGGAGACGAGCCGGGCGGTCGCCAGCATGTTGCGCAGATCATGGTTGATCTTCGCCACCGCCTCGCCAAGGGCGGCAAGATGCGCCTTCTGCCGCAAGGCGGCCCTGAGCCCGGCCTGCATCGTCGCCAGTTCACGCTGGGCGATACCGATCTCGTCCCGGCGGCGGGAAGAGGGCGGATCCGTATCCTGCCGTGTCGGGTTTTCGCGGAACGCCACCATGGAGGCCGTGATCCGGCGCATCGGCGCCACCATCAGCCATTGCAGGCTGAGATAGACCAGAATCGCCGTGAAGATCGAAATGATGATCGACAGCCAGAAGATCCGGACGGCGAAGTCCCTCATGTCGGCGCGCAGCGGATCTTCGTCAAGCACAAGGGTCACCAGAACGGAAGCATCCTCGGGCGAGGTTCCGCGGACCTCCAGCACCCGGTTTCGGGTCTGCACGAGAGCCGTGAAGGCATCGGCCATCAGCCCGAGGGGGCGCGCCCCGCGCAGATCGATGCGCAGATCGGCCGGGGGAACCTCGCCGATCGCGAGGATGAAGGGAGGGCGTGCCGGATCCTCGACCAGGATCGACAGCACCCGGACATGGTCCAGAACCTGGTAGGTCAGAGGCTTGCCCAGGGCATCGGTTCCCGCGCCCTGGCCGGACAATGCCGCAAGATGGGCGGTGCTGAGCCTCTGCTCCAGCCATCCCATCCGGTAGTTGGCGATGGAGGGCGCGAAGATGAACACTTCGGCCAGCATCACGAAAAAGATCGTCAGCACCAGAAGCCGCGCCGAGAGTGATCCGCTCAGGGCCCTCACGGCACGGCCAGGCAGGGAAAGCCTGGTGCTCATCCGAACCTCGACAGGAAGCGGACAATCCTGCGGGTGCGGTCAGAAAACAGACGCGATGCGTAATGGCTGCCTGCCGCCCGCCTGGTGATCTCCGAAAGGGTCGGGTAGGGAATGATCGTCCCGGCGAGATCGGCAAGCCCGATCTTGCCCTGAACCGCAAGACACCAGGGCAGGATCAGCTCGCCGGCATGAGCCCCGACCAGCGTGGCCCCGAGAACCCGGCCCCGGCGGCCCGTGATGACCTTGAGGAACCCGTCCGTTTCCCGCTCGGCCCGCGCCCTGTCGATCTCGGAAAAGGGCACGCAGAGCACGCCGACACCGTCGTGGGTCTTGCGCGCCTCATCTTCCACAAGGCCCACCTGGGCCAGTTCCGGATCGGTATAGGTTACCCAGGGCACCGCCCTGTGATCGGCGCGGGCCGGCAGACGGAACAGCGCATTGCGGATGACGATTCCCGCATGGTAGCCCGCCACATGGGTGAACTGCAGGCCGCCCGCCACATCGCCGATGGCGTAGACCCGGCGATTGCTGGTGCGAAGCCGGGAATCGACGGCGATGCCCTTCGCTGTATGGCGAATCCCCGCATCATCGAGTCCGAGCCCGCCGACATGGGCCGCCCGCCCCACGGCCACCAGAAGGTGCGATCCCTCGATTTGCCTTGTCTCTCCGTCTTTCTCGTAGCGAAGGATGATCCCCGCCCCTTCGGCATCGGCAACGGGCGCCCTCTCCCGCACAGGGGCGGGGGATGCCTTCTCCACGGCGGCAACCCTTGCCCCTTCGAGAAGCGTCACGCCCTCACCCAGAAGCCGCTGGCGCACCACGGCGGCAGCCTCGGGATCGTCGCGGCCAAGGATGGACAGGGCTTCCACGACCGTGACACGGGCCCCGAGCCTTCGATGCGCCTGAGCCATTTCGAGACCGATGGGGCCGCCGCCGATGACGATCAGATGCTCCGGCAACCGACGCAGATCGAACAGGCTTTCGTTGGTCAGATAGGGCACCGTATCCAGCCCCGGTATCGGCGGCACGAAGGCCCCGGATCCGGTGGCGATCACGAAACGGCGCGCGCGGATCACGGCATCATCGGCCATCACCTCTCGCGGAGAGATG
>JBJHAU010000006.1:0-20730 GCA_050480665.1 Alphaproteobacteria bacterium
GATCACATGGGCGGCAAGATCGTCGGGACGCACCGAGGCAAGAGCCCCGCCATATCGGCCAATCGGTGTTCTCACGGCATCGCAGATGAAGGCTTCGGCCATGGGGATCTTCCTTTCATTCCGTATCCATGTGGCTCCCGGCTATAATACATCGGCGGGAAGGAATGAAGCCCTATCCATGGCCGTAACGCCTCTGACACGGGGCACAGCAGCGGAGACCCGATGATGAAGGCCGTGATTCTGGAACGGCGAGGCCCCGATGGCGTGCGGATCGGAACCTTTCCCGATCCGGTTCCCGAAGCAGGAGACGCGATTGTCCGGATGCGCGCGGCCTCGCTCAATCATGCCGACCTCTATATGCGTGATTCCGGGGCCGGCATTACCCATGAACTGCCCATGATCCTCGGACTCGATGGTGCGGGAGAGGTTGTCGAGGCCCCGCCCGGTTCATCCCTGAAGCCGGGCGACAGGGTCATGACCTACACCATGGAGTTCTGCGGCACCTGCGAATGGTGCCAGGCG
Source organism: Alphaproteobacteria bacterium (assembly GCA_050480665.1). Taxonomy (GTDB): domain Bacteria; phylum Pseudomonadota; class Alphaproteobacteria; order SMXQ01; family SMXQ01; genus JBJHAU01. The sequence goes on from JBJHAU010000006.1 coordinate 523, forward strand.
GGAGAACAGCCGTTCTGCGAACGCCTGAGCATTCTCGGGGAGACCCGTCATGGAACCTATTGCGAATATCTTCGCATCAGGGCCTCAAGCCTGCTTCCCGTGCCCGAGGGGCTGAGCTGGGAAGAGGCCGCCGCGCTGCCCGTGGGTCATCTGACCGCATGGCGCATGGTCTTCGGCAAGATCAGACCCTGCCCCGGGGAAACCATGCTGATCATGGGCGTCGGCGGTGGTGTTGCCCTGGCGGCGCTGCAACTTGCGCTGCTGGCGGGACTGAGGGTGATCGTAACCTCATCGGGAGAAGAAAAGCGCAGGAAAGCCCTGGCCATGGGGGCGGTCGCCGCGATCGATTACCGGCATGAATCCGTTCATGAACGTGTCCGCATGCTGACCGGAGGGCGAGGCGCGGATATCGTGATCGACAATGTGGGTAAGGAGAGCTGGCCCGAAAGCCTGCGTTCGGCCCGCAAGGGCGGCACGATCCTGTGCTGCGGCACGACCACCGGCGGACACCCCTCTGCCGATCTGCAAAGGGTGTTCGTGCGCCAGCTTCGCATCCAGGGATCGACGCTGGCCAACATGGCGGAATGTCGCGATCTGATCCAGGCGGTCTCCCACCACGGACTGCGCCCGATCATCGACAGCGTCGTCCCCTTCGATCAGGCCATCAAGGCCATGGCCCGCATGGAACAGGGGGCCCAGTTCGGCAAGATTGTTCTTCGCATGCCCTGAAGCCGATCCCTGTGATCGCGGCGCATGCCTTGCCGCCGCCAGCCTCTCGGGTCCGTTTTTCCTTTTCCTCTGCGGCTTCGAGGATTATCAAGGGGGCCGGGTCGTTGCCTTCGTGCCATCCGGAACCCCCTGATCGCGCGCAGCACCGGGCTATCGACCGTCCGTTCAGGTGTGATCAGTCATGTGTGATCAGTAAGGAGTTCTTCATGCCCCGTGATCCGAAAGCCAAAGGATTCATTCGCGAACTCGACAAGCGCGTCGATACCTTCTGTCGCAACCTTCGCTATTTCAACGAGCCATACAACGAAGGTCGCGCGGAAATGTTCGTGATGCAGCATCGGCTGAACACGCGACACCGCAATTCCGTTCTCAAGCTCAAGGTTGCCACCAATACACCGGATTGGGATGTGCGCATGCGCATCCTTGGCGCAGCCAGCGAGGAACTGATCGCCGATGTCGAATTCGGCGGCGGACTTCCGCACTGGAAGATGCTTGAAAACGCCGGTGTTGCCGCAGGAATGTCGTTGCGCAAGATCCGGTCGGCAAAGCCCAGCCGCACGACACAGCTTGCCTGGAATGCCTGGATGGGGCTGATGGGCAATGCCCATTGGCTGGAAGGCCTTCTGGCCAATGTGATTGTCGAGCGCACCAACATCCGCGGATACGGCAATGCCCATTTCAGCAAGTATGGATGGCTTGGAATCGAGAGGGTACGCTGGAAGAAACTGTATCCGCACCTGACCGACGAAGATCTGCGTTTCTTCCGGATCCACGAGGTGGCCGACGAGATTCACTCCGATCTCGGCTGGCGGCATCTCGGCGAACTGGCGGAATCGACACGATCGGAAGAACGCCTGCTGGAGGTGGCCGACCAGAATCTTGTCGCCTGGGAAGTCTATCTGAACGGCATTGCCGATGATGGCGATGCCCTTCTGAAAGGCAAGGGGCGCAAGACGGCGGCCAGAAAACCAGCGGCGAAATCACGGAAGACCCCGGCTGGCCAGCGCCGGAAGGGTTGACCGGCTCTGCGATAACTCACGCCTCTCCGGGAACGGGACGGCGCCCGGCAGCGCACCGGTTTTTCAGGCCGCAGCCCTGTGCTACGCTGCGCACGTGACGGAATCTTCACATTCAGCTTAAGGGAGTGACGGCATCATGGCCGAGATTATGGGCACCATCAGGGATAAAAAGTTCCTTCTTGATCCGTACCGCGATTGGGCGGACGCCCAGAACGTTCCGATCGATGGCGGGCTTGGGCTCAACCTCTTCGATGTCAAGACGGCCCCCTGGGATCTGTTCGAAACCAATGGCGCGCTCGTCGAGCTCGACGGACGGGGCGACTTCACCACCATGTTCCTCGTCGACATTGCGCCGGGGCAGAAATCGAGCCCGCAGAAGCATGTTTTCGAGGAAACCATCTACGTGCTGGAAGGCAACGGTTCGACGGTGATCGAAACCCATGACGGGCAGAAGCACACCTTTGAATGGGGACCGAAAAGCCTGTTTGCATTGCCGCTGAACTGCCGTTACCAGCACTTCAACAGTTCTGGAACGGAACGGGCGCTTCTGTCATCGGTCAACTACTTCCCCCTCATGATCAACCTGTTCCATAACCACGATTTCATCTTCAACAACGATTTTGCCTTTCCGGAACGCCATGGGGGGCACAATTATTTCGCCGGGGAAGGCGAATTCATTCCGATCAAGCCCGGTCGCAACATGTGGGAAACCAACTTCGTACCCAGCATTTCCGCCTTCGAGCTGAAGGCCTGGGATGCACGCGGCAAGGGTTCGGGCAACATGAAGTTCATCCTCGCCGATGGCACCATGCACGCCCATTCCTCGGAAATGCCCGTCGGGCGCTACAAGAAGGGCCACCGCCACGGGCCCGATTTCTACGTCTATGCGGTGCATGGAACCGGCTACACGCTGTTCTGGCACAACCAGGGCGACGAGTATCGCCGGATCGACTGGGAACACGGCGTGGTCTTCGTGCCGACCGAAGGCCTGTTCCATCAGCATTTCACCACCAGCCCCACGCCGGCACGCTATCTGGCGATCGCCCTCGGCTCGATGCGCTATCCTTTCGTGGCCTCGAAGCGCAACCTGTTTGGCGGCGGCGTCGACACCAGCGTTGAGGATGGCGGCAACCAGATCGAGTATGAAAACCAGGATCCCCGCATTCACGAAATCTTCCTCAGGGAACTGGAAAAGAACGGGGTTGAGTCGCAGATGGGCGACATCATCGATGAGGCTCCGGTTCTGAAGAAGATCAAGGCCTCAGCCTGACCCCTGATCGCGAAGGGCCGCCGGGCATTGGGATTCCAGCCTGGCGGCGCCTTCCTTCCGGGCAAGGCAAAAGATAACAGGAAGGGCGGCCATGACGAAGACGACGGGGAAGCCGGAAATGACGGGAGAAACAAACCCGACCGCAGACGATCTGGACAGCTACTATCTTCATGATTCCTTCCTCACCTGGTGCCGTGCGCAGAAGGTTCCGATACAGCAGGATTTCGGCATCGATCTTCTGAGCATGGATCTCGCGCCATGGGATCTGTACGGGATGAATGGTGGCGTTTGCGAACTGGTGGGCGGAGACGACTACCTGTCCACCTTCTGTTTCGAACTGCCGCCCGGCGGGCAATCGCGCCCCCTCTCCCATGTTTATGAAGAGGTGATCTTCGTCCTCTCCGGTCATGGATCCACCATCGTCGATCTTCCCGATGGCAGCCGCCACAGCTTCGAATGGGGCCCCAATTCGCTGTTTCAGGTGCCCCTGAACCTTCGCTACCAGCATTTCAACGGTTCCGGCGTCGAACCCGCCAGACTCGCCAGCAACAACAGCCTGCGCTTCACGATGAATCTTTTCCGCAACGAACGATTCATCTTCGACAACCCCGTCCCCTTCCCTGAACGGATCGGCGCTGCGGATTACTTCTCCGGCGATGGCGAACTGAAACCGATCAGGCCCGGCCGCCACCAGTGGGAAACCAACTTCGTTCCGGACATTTCCAGTTTCACGCTGAAATCCTGGGATGCGCGCGGGGCGGGATCTTCGAACCTGCGCTGGATTCTTGCCGATGGCACGATCGGCTGCCACACCTCGGAAATGCCGGTCGGCACCTACAAGAAGGGCCATCGCCACACCGCAGGAACCAATGTCTTCTGCGTTTCCGGCCAGGGCTACAGCCTCTTCTGGTATGAAGGCGACGAGGATTTCAAGCGGGTGGACTGGAAGCACGGCGTGCTCTACACCCCGCCGGAAAACATGTTTCACCAGCATTTCAACAGCGCCGGCCACCCCTCGCGCTATCTGGCCGTCCAGTTCGGCTCGACGCGCTATCCCCTGTTCGGGGTCAAGCGCAAGATCTGGGATCAGGGAGTCGATACCTCGCTTAAGGATGGCGGCAATCAGCTGGAATACGAGGACCAGGATCCTAGAATTCACGAAATCTTCCTGAAGGAACTTGATGCCCATGGCGTGCAGTCGGCCATGGGTGATGTCTTCGACGAGGAGGCCATACGCGCGAAGATGCGTTAGGAGGTCTCGGCATGGCTGGTGCCATCCCCCGGGCGCGTTCTGCGCCGTCCCTTGGGCGGGCGACACACCTGCCGAGACTTCGAATCACAAACGGGGGGATACGCCATGACCTGCCGCCGGGCTGGCAGCAGCTTGTTTTCGTATGAGGGCCGAAGCGCATCCTTCCGTGGCGTGAGGGTGATGAGGATTTCATTGAGGTTCCATGGCGTCACGGGATAATGTATGCGCCACCTCTGTGGGTGTTTCACCAACACTTCAACACCGCGTCCGAGCCCGCACGGTATCTTGCCATCGGCATGGGCAGCCGCCACGATCCCTTCCACAGGAAGTGGGTCGAGGCGATACGAAAGAATGGCGTGACATGGGATATGGACGGCTTCCTTGATGAAACCGCATGTGAATGAGCCCGCTGACCCCTTCGAAGACCTTCAGGAGACATAACGGATATGCATGATCTCGATTTTGACCACGGACACATGTCGGAAGAAGACCAGGCCGCCATCGCCGACGCGATCTGGTCGGCGGATAATGTCGAACTTGTCACGGTCGGTGTGGATGTCGGATCGTCGACCTCGCACCTGATGTTCGCCAAGGTCCACATGCAGCGTCTGACCACGGCCCTGAGCTCGCGCTTCGTGGTGGTCAACCGCGAGGTTCTCTGGCGGTCTCCCATTCTTCTGACACCCTATCTTTCCGACAACACCATCGATGTCGGCCAGCTCGCGACCTTCTTCCAGGCGGGCTACAAGGAAGCGGGACTTGAACGCGATCAGATCGATTCCGGGGCCGTGATCCTGACCGGGGAAGCGCTGAAACGGAAAAATGCCGAGGCGATCACCCATCTGTTTGCCGAGGAATCGGGCAAGTTCGTCTGTGCCTCGGCCGGCCATCATCTTGAATGCGCCATGGCCGCCCATGGCTCCGGCGCCATTGCCCTCTCGCGCGAGGGGCATAGGAATGTGCTCAACATCGATATCGGCGGCGGCACCACCAAGCTTGGCCTGTGCCATGGCGGACGGCTTGTCGCCACGGCGGCGATCGAGGTCGGCGGCCGGCTGATCGCCTTCGATCAGGATGGCCGGATGAACCGCATCGAAGGTCCCGCCTTCGCCCATGCGGAAAAGGCCGGGGTCGACCTTGCCATGGGAAAGACCCTTTCCGAAGACGAGATCCGCAAGGTTGTCGCCACCATGGTCGACGCCCTGATCCCCGCTGTCATGCAGCAGGATCCCGAAGGGCTGACCAAGGATCTGATGGTCACCGATCCCCTGCCGAAAAAGCCCGTTCCCGATCTTGTCACCTTTTCCGGCGGGGTTTCGGAATACATCTATCAACGGGAAACCACCAACCACAACGATCTGGGCCGCCATCTCGGCGAGGCCATGATCGAGGCTCTCAAGGACAAGCGCATCCCCTACAAGGTGATGGATCCCGGACAGGGAATCCGCGCCACGGTCATCGGCGCATCCCAGTTTTCGGTGCAGGTGTCGGGCAACACCATCCATGTCTCGAACATGGATGCCCTTCCGGTCCGGAACATTCCCGTGCTGCGGCCGAATGTCGATCTGACCGGAGACATCGACGCCCTTCGCGTGGATGAAGAAATCCGCAGCGCCATGAAGCGTTTCGATTATACGGATGGGCAGCAGACCGTGGCTCTGGCCTTCACCTGGTCGGGCGACCCCCTGCATGCCCGGATGAAACGCCTTGCCGATGGCATCTGTGCCGCCCTTCCCGCCACCATCCATGGCGAGCGCCCGCTGATCCTGATGATCGACGGGGATATCGGAAATTCCATCGGCAACATTCTCAGTCGCGAATGCGGAGTCAGCGCCGACATCATTTCCGTCGATGGCGTCAATCTGAAGGAATTCGACTATGTGGATATCGGCGAGATGATCCGGCCCACCAATGTGGTGCCTCTGGTCATCAAGTCCCTGCTTTTCTCGACACCGGCAGGCGCGGCGCTTCATGGCTAGCGCCGGGCTGACCATTTGACGAGGTCCGACAAAAGGCATATTTTTGCGAACCGCATTCATTACAAGAAGGCGTGGCCTGATCAATCCATGGGCCTCAGCAAAGGAGCAGGGTGATGAGCAGTACGGCGGCGGCCAGTGATTTTCGTCAGGATGCCAAGGTTCTCGGCCTGATCAGTGTCGGCCATTTCATGAGCCACTTCTATTACCTGACCCTGCCGCCGCTGTTTCTGTTCATGCAGCAGGATCTGGCGCTGACCTTCACCCAGCTCGGGGTGATGATGACAGTTCTCTATGCCGTGGCCGGTGTCACACAGGTTCCCATCGGCTTCCTTGTCGATCGGATCGGGGCTCGCGGGGTGCTCACGGTGGGGCTGATCGTGATGTCGGCGGGCTTCGGGCTTGTCGGCCTTGCCCCGGGCGCCGGAGCCGCGCTGATGAATGCCGGACTGCCCTTCGATCCGACCTATGGCCTGATCCTGGCCCTTCTGGCCATCGCCGCCGTGGGGCACAGCGTTTTCCATCCCGCCGATTACGCCATCCTGAATTCTTCCATCAACCCCGCACGGATGGGACGCGCCTTTTCCATCCATACCTTTTCCGGCCATCTCGGCTCGGCCCTGGCGCCCGCATCGATCCTGTTTCTGGCCGCGCTCACCAACTGGAAGATCGCCTTGATGATTGCCGGGCTGATCGGGATCGCCGTGATGCTGGCGATGATCTCGCAATGGAACAGCCTGCATGACGATGCCCTGCCAAAGAAGAAGGACAAGGCCGAAAAGGTCGACACAGGCGAAGACACCGCTTCCGGGCAGAGCACCAAGGATGGGATCGCCCTGCTGCTCTCGTTCCCGATGCTGATGTTCTTCCTGTTCTTCATGGCCCTGACCATGATGTCCTCCGGCGTTCATTCCTTTCTGGTTCTGGGCCTTGTAAGCCTGGAAGTCGCGCCCATCCAGATCGCCGGCTATGCCCTCTCCGCCTATCTTTTCGCCTCGGCCTTCGGGATTCTTGTCGGCGGCGAAATCGCCGACCGCACGCAGCGCCACGACCTGGTGGCGATGGCGGCCTTCGTCGTCAGCGGCCTGATCATGCTGAGCATCCCCATGTTTGCCCCCGGCGCATGGCCGCTGATTGCCCTGATGGTGGTGGTCGGGCTGTCTCAGGGCATCATCCGCCCGGCCCGCGACATGATGGTGCGGGCCGCCAGCCCGAAGGGCTCGACGGGCAAGGTCTTCGGCTTCGTCTCTGCGGGGATCGCCGCAGGCGGCGCCGTAACTCCGGCCCTTTACGGCATGATCATGGATGCCGACAAGCCTGCCTGGGTGTTCTATCTCATGGCGATCTTCATGGCTCTTGCCATGTTCTCGGTCGCCATGCCGAAACCGAAACATCAGAACGGATAGGGGCTCTCTTCCGGCTGCCTCTGTCTGCCGGCTCCTGTTCACGGAGCCAGCCCCCATGATTACAGGGAAATGGTTGATTCATGTCGAAACTGAAGCTTACCCTCGCCTGCTCCGATTACGATCATGTCCGTGACCTGGCCACAGGGCGTGTTCCTGTCGAGGGGATCGATCTCAATGTCCTCGATTTCGAGGTGGAAGAGATCTTCTACCGTTTCACCCTGCACAGGGAATGGGACGTGTCGGAAATGTCCATGGCCAAGTTCGTTGCCCAGGTGGCCGGGGATCGTCCCGACATCCTGGGGATTCCGGTGTTTCCCTCGCGGGTGTTCCGCCTTTCCAACATCTATATCAACACGGATTCCGGGATCGAAACGCCCGAGGATCTGCGTGGCAAACGGATCGGCACGCCGGAATGGGCCCAGACGGCTTCGGTCTATACCCGGGGCTGGCTTACCGATCATGTCGGGATTGGCCTGGATGAGATCGACTGGCGTCAGGCCGGTGTCGATCAGCCGGGCCGCATTGAAAAGGTTTCCCTCAATCTGCCCGAAGGGGTTTCGCTGAAGCCCGAACCTGAACATTCCCTGAGCGGAATGCTGGCCAATGGCATGCTCGATGCCTGTTTCTCGGCCCATGCCCCGCGCTGCTTCCTCGACGGGCATCCGAAAATCCGCCGTCTTTTCCCGGATTATGTAGATGCCGAGGCTGCCTATTACGCCAAGACGGGCGTCTTTCCCATCATGCATATCGTGGCCATCCGCCGGGACGTTCTCGATGCCAATCCCTGGGTTGCCGGCAATCTGCTGAAGGGGTTCGAGGCCGCCAAGGCACGATCCATCGAACGGGCCATGGAAATCACCGCTTCACGGTTTCCGGTTCCGTGGATCACCGCCACCACCGAAGCCCGCATGAAGGAACTTGGCGACGACTATTTTCCATACGGCATCGAGCCGAACCGTCGCACGCTGGAAGCCTTTCTGAAATGGACCTATGAACAGGGCGTCAGCCAGCGCCATCTTCAGGTTGAAGAATTGTTTCCCCCGTCCCTGCGCGGTTCGTATAAAATCTAGCCTCTCTCCTCCATCCTCATGATGCAGGAGCGAACAAATACCCGCATGGGGTCATCGGGCAAAAGTCGCCTACAGGGGTCCCGGCCAGCAGATGTCTTGCGGGCCATCGTTTTTGTGGCTCTCCGGATCCGCCGGGAGACCCGGGATCAGGATCGAGACGCAATCGTGACAGGAGTACCCAACGGGGCAAACCCGTAACAGACCAAGACATCAAGACATCAAGACATCAAAAAGACCATATCCGGAGGAAACCACCATGAGCGAGGCAACGGCGGGAAGATTGCGAAGGGATGTGAGCGTGACCGGGGTCGTCTCCGGCGGGCACTTCATGAGCCATTACTACGCGATGATGCTGCCGCCCCTGTTTCCGCTGCTGCATAACGATCTTGGCGTTTCCTATACCCTTCTCGGGCTTCTGCTCAGCCTCAAGGCCCTGGCATCAGGATCCCTGCAGCTTCCGCTCGGCATCCTGGTCGACAAATATGGCGCCAGGGTTCTTCTGCTCGGCGGCTTCAGCACGATCCTGGTCGCCTTCTTCCTTGTCTCCCTGTCTCACAGCTTCTGGATCATCGCCGCCCTGTTCATCCTTGCAGGAATCGGCAACTCCGTGTTCCATCCTGCCGACTACTCCATCCTCAATGGTACCGTAGACGGCTCGCGCATCGGGCGCGCCTTCTCAGCCCATACCTTTTCCGGCCATCTAGGGACCGCCCTCGCCCCCGTGACCATCCTTTTCATGATCGAATTCTTCGGACTTGGTTGGCGTGGTGCGGTGATGGCCTCTGTCGCGATGGGGCTCGTGATCGTGATCGGCCTTCTCTCCCAGTGGTCCCTGATCCAGGAAGGGGATGCCCGGATCAAGAAGAAGAAGCAGACCGCCATGGCCGCCAGCCCTGACGGTGTGCCGGAGCAGACAACCCTTCAGGCCGTGATCGAGGTTGTCAAATCGCGGCCCATGCTGTTTCTGTTCCTGTTCTTCGGGCTTCAGATGCTGGCCACCGGCGCCTTCAAGAACTTTGCCGTCGCCAGCCTTGTCGTTCTGCACGATACCTCCCTGTCGGCGGCGGGTGGGGCGCTCACGGGCTTCCTGTTTGCCTCTGCCTTCGGGGTTCTGGCCGGTGGCGTTCTTGCCGACTGGAACAAGCGTCATGCCCTCACGGCCTCGATCTGCCTTCTTCTGACGGCTGTGATCGCCGTGCTGGTGGCCAGCATCGATCTGCATTACACGGTTCTGGTGGCGGTCTTCTGTCTCGCCGGATGGGTACAGGGCATGATCCGCCCGGCGCGGGACATGATGATCCGTGCCGCGAGCCCCAAGGGATCGGTCGGCAAATCCTATGGGTTCGTGTTTTCCGGACAGGCGATCGGCGGCACCATCGCGCCGGTCGTTTTCGGCTTCATGCTCGACATGGGGGCCGCCGGATGGGTGTTCTATACCTCTGCCATCTTCCTCGTCATCTGCATGTTCACGGTGCTGGCCTCGGCCCGCGAAGATCGGCTGCAGCGCGAGAGGGCCGAGCAATCGGCCTGAGAATGCAGATTCAGGACAGGGGACAGAGCCGTTGACCGAGATCACCGCCGGAACGTGGAAGCGCGATGCCACCGTCATCGGGCTCGTCTCCGGCGGTCATTTCATGAGTCACTTCTATTCGACGGTTCTGCCACCACTGTTCCCCTTCCTGCACATGGAACTTGGCGTCAGCTACATGATGCTGGGCCTTCTTCTGTCGGCGAAGAACCTCACCACCGGTGCCGTCCAGCTTCCCGCCGGAATTCTGGTGGATCGATATGGCGCCAAGCTTCTGCTTCTTTTTGGCTTCGGGATCATGACCGCGGCCTTCTTCTTCATTGCCCTGTCCCATAGCTTCTGGCTGATTGCCCTTCTCATCCTCATTGCCGGGATCGGCAATTCCGTCTTTCACCCGGCGGATTACAGTATTCTCAACGGCTCGATCCATGCCTCCCGGATCGGACGATCCTTCAGCGTCCATACGTTCAGTGGCAATCTCGGCGATGCCCTGGCCCCGGTGATGATCCTGACCGCAGCAACCCTGTGGAACTGGCGGATCGGCCTGATCGGGGCCTGTATCGTCTCTGCCATCATCCTGTTCGGCATGATCACCCAGTGGAACCGGATCGAGGAACAGGACGCGGCGGCCCTCGCGCAAGGTCGCCCATCCACCCCCTCCGATGCTCCGAAAAAGACGGTGGAGGAAGCCAGCGGCAGCGACGGTGTCTGGGCCTCGCTTCGCGCGGTCGTGACCTATCCGCCGATGCTTCTCCTTTTCCTGTTCTTTTCCATATCGGCCCTGGGCGCCGGAGCCTTTCGCAACTGGTCCGTGGCAGGGTTGCACACCCTGCACGGAACCCCCGTGGCCGTGGCCGGCGCCGCGTTGACCGGCTTTCTTTTCGCCTCGGCCTTCGGTGTGCTTGCCGGGGGCGTGGTTGCCGACAAGAACAGCCGCCATGAACTGATCGCCGGAGGCGCGCTGCTGCTGACGGCCCTGATCGCGGTGATCGTCGGAAGCTTTCCCCTGCCCATCGTGGCCCTTGTCGGGCTGTTCATCCTGGCAGGTTGGGTGCAGGGCATGATCCGTCCGGCACGAGACATGATGATCCGTGCGGCAAGTCCCAAGGGGTCGATCGGCAAGGCCTTCGGTTTTGTCTTTTCCGGGCAGGCCGTGGGGGGTACCATCGCCCCCGTGCTGTTCGGCTTTCTGATCGATATCGGCGCGACCGCCTGGCTGTTCTATACGGCGGCAGTTTTCATGGTTCTGTGCACCATGACCGTGGTGGCCTCCGCCTCCCTCGCCCGCAAGCAGCAGCACGACGCCGCAACGCGCTGAACGCCACAGACGCCACAAGCTGAATTCGCTCCCTGCCCGTCCTTGCAGGATTCGCTGCAGGATGTGCCTGAATCCCTGCCCCGGAACGAAAGGCCGACATGTCATCGATCACTGCCTCGACCCGACAGGACATCCGCATCCTGACCCTCGTTTCCACCGGGCATTTCTGCAGCCACTTCTACATGCTGGCCCTGCCATCGATGTTCATCTTCATGAACGCCGATCTCGGGATCAGCTTCACCGCCCTCGGCGCCATGCTCAGCCTGCGCTATATCTCCACAGGAATGGCGCAGGTGCCTGCGGGATTCCTCGTGGATCGCTACGGCGCGAAGATCATGCTGAGCACAGGGATGTTCATCCTTGTCGCCGCCTTCGCCGCCATGGCCTTTGCCCCGAACTACTGGGTTCTGGTTGCCCTTGTGGTGATCGGGGGGATTGGCGATTCGGTCTTTCATCCTGCCGATTATGCCATCCTCAACGGCTCGGTCAGCGAGGGACGGATGGCCCGGGCCTTTTCGGTGCATACCTTTTCAGGCCATCTCGGCTTCGCGGCCGCTCCCGTGGTCATCACCTTCCTGTCCGCCCTCTGGGACTGGCGCGTGGCGCTGCTCATCGTTTCCGCCTTCGGGGGCGCGACCCTGATCGTGCTGATCACCCAGTGGAACAGCCTGAAAGATGACCGGATCGCGCCCAACCCCGGAAGCCGCCGCAAGAAGACATCGGGCGATGAGAGTGCCTTTACGGAAAACCGCAAGATGCTGCTTTCCAGGCCTGTTCTCATCCTCTTTACCTTCTTCGCCATGTCCACCCTTGCCGGAACAGGGCTGCACAGCTTTTCCATCCCCACGCTGAATGCCCTGCATGGTACATCGGCCACCGATGCCGGGGCCGCCGTGGGTGCCTACATGCTGGTCAGTTCCTTTGCCGTCCTGATCGGCGGCATCATTGCCGACAGGATTCGTCGGCAGGATCATTTTGCCGCCCTGATCTATGCGCTTTCCATCGTCGCCGTGCTGCTGATCACCTTCTTTTCGGTCCATTACGCGCTTCTTGTGCTGTTCTTTGCCTTTGCCGGGTTCTGCCACGGGGTGGTGCGGCCCGCGCGTGACATGATGGTCCGCGCCGTGACCCCTGAAGGCGCCTCGGGACGTGTCTTCGGCTTCATCTTCACCGGCCAGAATGTCGGGGGTGCCATCGCACCTGTCCTTCTGGGATTCGTTCTGGATCGATTCCCGCCGGAATACGTGTTCTATACCGCGATCTTCTTCATCGCGCTTTGCGTGGCCGCCGTTCTGCTTCCGGGCGGCGCCATGTCTCCCACTGCGTCCCGCCCCGCCAGCCAGGCCGCAAAAGGCGATGGCCAGAACCAGGCCTGATGATCGGAACGGCGGGGTTTCCGCTCAGAGAATGATGCTGACCTTGCCATGAGGGCGCAGGGCATCGTGGTCGAGAAGCACCCGGCGCTGGCGGAACAGGAATCCCCCGCCCGCCCCTTCTTCAAGACGATGATCGTAGCGACCGATGAACTGATCGGTCATGCCCTTGCGCATCCGCACGATGTGAAAATTTGCCGCAACCGCAAGCAGGGAATCCTTTTCACGGCGAACCCTGACATTGCCGATGAACCGGCGGGTGCGTGAACGAGGGCTTTCCGCAAAGGCATTCACACTCTTGAGGCGTTTGACCCGGCCTTCGAGAATGTCCTTGCTGTCGGCAAGGATGAACAGGTGCTGATCCGGCCTGCCTTCCGGATAATCGGTCGCCGGAATCTCGTAGACCGCATCCTCGGCAAACAGCGTCAGCCACGCATCCAGTTGCCAGGAATCGAGCAGATCGGCCTCGCGGTACAGGAAATCCTCGACGGCCGCGCGCAAGTCCGCCGCACCTGTCCCGGCGGCTGGGGTCTGCATGGTCATTACCGCCCTTCCCTGCTGTCGCCGGCGGCCCGGGGGGTGCCGTTCATCATTTCGGCCCAACGCCGATAGAAGCTGCGGATCTGGATCTCGTGGCTGGAAAGCGCCTCGGTTTCGGGTCTATCCGCCTCTCCACGATAGCCGCGGGAGTAATCCGACCATCCGGCCTCGCGCCAGGCCCCAAAGCCCCGCTGACACCCCTCGAAAGCCTCGATATCGTCCGGTGTCGCAAAGCCACCGGGCCCGAGAAAGGTGTTGAAGGCATGAAGCCTGCGGCGGCGCGCTTCCGCCGGTTCGCCCCGAGGGGCAAGGGCCCACTGGGTGATTTCCATGTAATCGGGCGCCACGGGGTTCACCTGACGGATCACCGTGGCCATGATGTCGTTGATCAGAAGGTTGGGAAAGACCATCAGATTGCGATCGACCTCGGCCACCATGCGCGCCCGTTCCGGCCCTACCCTTCGTTCAAGGGCCTCGCGCAGGGCTGCAAGCCTCAGGCGTTCCTCCTCGCCCCAGGAAGGCTCCCAACGTGCCACCGGACGCCCCCAGCCGGCCTTGAAGCAAACAACCCCATGGCCATTGCCGAGATCATGGCCGCGTCCGCTCACCCCACCCGACACATCGGCGCCCCTGTCCTCGAGGAATCGGAAGTAGGTCTTGTGCAGGGGAACCGTGTGATAGAAATCGATGGAATTCTCGACCAGAAGCTTCCAGTTGGCCCGTGCCGCGTAAAGCTGCGTGCCGTGAATGACCTCCATTCCGTCTTCACCCTGATCAGCCACATGATCGAGGAAGGGTCTCGCGCCCGCCAGCCAGGATTCCAGGCCCTCGGCTTCGGCATCGAAACAGATGAACAGGAAACCTCGATAGGTTTCAAGCCGCGGCACCGGCTTCAGATCGAAATCGCAGCGACGGACCGCGCCCCCCCAGGCTTCCTCGCCGGGAATGTCGAGCACCGCCCCGGTATTGGCGAAGCTCCAGGCATGATAAAGGCAATGGAAGGCGCGCGCATTGCCCGAGGATTGACGCACCACCTCGGCCCCGCGATGCGGGCAGGCGTTGATGAAGACACGGATCACCTCGTCATCACCGCGCACCAGCACCAGAGGGCGCCCGGACAAGGTGCGGGTCCGGAAGTCGCCCTTCCGGGGCACTTCCGATTCATGGCCGAGATACAGCCAGGCCCTGTCGAAGATTCGCCGCTGCTCGGTCTCGAAAACCGCAGGATCGGCCATCACCGAACGGTGAACCTGAAAAAGGCCTGACCCGGGATCGTCCAGAACCCAACGACCATTCTCCCGATTGAACGGCTCCGGCAATTCATCCATCCTGTCAGTCACCCCCATGCAACGCCATGTTCGGGCAGTCTATAGGCCGAGCCCCAAAGGGCGCAACGAAACCCTCAATCGGAAAACTCCTGATAGATTCGGATCTTGCGCTGCAAGGGCGCATCATCGACCAGAAAGAGACATGCCGGATTCACCGACGATCCGTTGCACAGGCTAACGCGGGCATGAGTCGGAATCGCCACGGTATCGCTTTCCTCGAAATCCATTTCCTTTCCATCCACCACGGCCTGCCCCCTGCCCTCGATGACATGGATCACCGCCGATGCCGAGCGTCGGGGCAGAGAGGCCTGTTCACCAGGGCGCAGCATCAGGGCCGAAAACCCGAGGGTTGGCAGGCATTCCTCCCCCGTTTCCGGATTCACATAGGCGATCCAGACAAGGCCGTCGCGCGCGGTATCGATGGCAAGAGCGGAAAGGGAGGCCCGAACCTCCGCCCAGGGAAAGCGATTCAGGGGATAGGGCGCGCGGGGATGGGACAGGCTGCGGTAGGGAACGAGTCCGGCCCGACGATAGCGGGTTTGAGAGGCGTCCGGAGCGTTGCGCTGCGGCTGGGATTCGCCCACCTCGGCATAGGAGGCCTCGAGGTAGGAGATCAGGGGCAGATCGAGGGCATCGAGCCAGATCACAGGCCCCGCACCCTCATGTCCATGCTCATGCCAGAGCCCGGCCGGGGTGAGGATCAGATCGCCCTTCTCCATCGGGCATTTTTCACCATTGACCGTGGTATAGCCGCCGCCACCCTCGATCACGCAGCGTATGGCTGAAGGGGTATGCCGATGACAGGGCGCGGTTTCTCCCGGCAGGATCAGTTGCAAACCGATATAGATCGAAGGCGTCGCCATCATCGAGGCCGCCCCAAGACCCGGATTGCCGAGCGCCAGAACGCGCCGCTCCGCCTTTTCGATCGGGGTCAGGTCACCGGCTTCAAGAAGCAGCGGATGCAAGGCCTCGTAACGCCAAAGCGCCGGAAGGCTTTGGCGGGGTGGCTGTCCATGAGGCAGAAGCGTCCTCAGGCTGGGCCACAGCGGGGCGGCATTCGCCCGCTCCAGGGACAGGCGATAGGCTTCGGGAAGATCGTCGAGCGTGCCAAGCATTTCCGGGGAATTCATTCACACCATTCCTGTCCAGATTTCCTGCGGATCAAGCCGCCATGCCCTTCCTTCCGGCCCCCCCGTGTGAAGGAAGGACCTTCAGACCAACACCCGCTCGCCGAAGACTAGCTCGCCGAAGACCGGCTAGACGAAGACCGGCTTGTCCTTCAGGTAATGCGCCTTCATCAGGGGGCGGAATTGCTCCATCATCTCGCGATTGAGATCCTTGGGCGGTTCCTGATCAAGGGGAATCAACGGCTTGTAGACAACGCCGTCGAGCTCGGCCTTGAAGCTCTCCCAGGCACGGGTGACATTCCCGGGAGATGTCAGGAAGTCCAGGGCCGCGCCCGCCAGAACCTTGGCTCCGGCCACCGCCCCCTTGTGGGCGATCGACGTCGCCAGCGCCGAGCCTGCGGCCCAGTGATGGTAGCTGAGCCCCGGAACATTGCCGGGGAAGTAGAACTTGACCATTGGAACCTTCCACGAGACATCGCCGCCATCATTGGCCGACATCCTCTGTTTCGCGACCCCTTTGGCAGGAGAGATGCGGCTGCGCAGCCCTTCCACGGGAACCTTGGCCTTTTCCTGGAGACGTCGCGCCAGATCGTGCTCCTCCTCTGTCCATTGCGGAGCGCCGACCATCTCGATATTGGCCTGCACGATCTCGGCAACCGTCTGGTTTCCTCGTGTCGGCCAGACCGCCGAGAGAACGGTATGATCCCATTCCGTGTTGGTCATCTGCGCCGCGCCCTCGGCGATCCGCTTGGCCTGCTCGTAAAGCCGGTTGGCCCCTTCGGCCGTAGGATGACGGAAATACCACCAGATCCGCGCCCTCTTGGGCACGACATTCGGTTGATGCCCCCCCTCCAGCACCACCCGATGGAACAGGGATCCGGGCAGGGCATGTTCACGGTAATGGGCAAGACCGCTATCCATCAGCATCAACGCATCGAGAGCGTTGCGCGCCTTCCACGGCGCTGTTCCCGCATGCGCAGATTCTCCGTGGAAGGTGAAAATGGTCGAGATCAGCGAGGACTGCAAAATCCCGTGCCCGACATTCAGTTCCGGGCCGATATGAGGATGCAGGGCGATATCGACATCATCAAAGACACCGTCACGGACAAAATACGGACGGCTCAGAACCTGCTCCTCGGCAGGGGCCCCGAGCACCTTGATGGTGCCGCCGATCCCGTGATCGGCCATGGTACGCTTCAGGGCGATGGCCGCACCGATCAGCACGGCGGCATTGACATTGTGGCCTTCGCAGTGGCCGGGCGCCCCTTCCACGATGGGACGAATCTCGGCCACCCCGGGCTGCTGGCTGTTGTCGGGATTGGCATCGAACTCGGTATGCAGGGCGATCACCGGTTTGCCCGAACCGTAGCTGGCAAGAAAGGCCGTGGGAAACCCGGAAAGGCCGCGCTGGACGGAAAATCCCTCATTTTCGAGAATCTCGCTCATCAGCGCAGCGGATTCATATTCCTGATTTCCCAACTCCCCGAAATAGAAGATCGAATCACCAAGCCTCGCAATCGCCTCCGCATTCCGGTCGATCACCGCAAAGGCATGATCCTTTTCCAATTCCCGGGATCGCGTTTCCATGCTGCCGTTCCTTTCCACTCAAGCGTTTACCCAAACTCTGCCCGAACGCTCCATGCAGGGATGCGCTCGAAGCCAGCCCCGTCAGGACACCCGGATCAGGAGACCCTGATCACCGTTCCCTGCCAGCGCGGCAAGAGCATGAAGGGCAGGATACCGGTGGAGGCAGGGGCTGACAACCGGGCTGACCTTCTTGCCGCGGCGATAATGCCGTGACGATAATGCTGCGGCGATAAAGGCTTTGTTGCGCCCTTGCGCGAAGTGCTAGGATCGAGGCGGCAAACTTCGCACCTCTAAATGCCCCTCAGGAGCCCTGATCCCCGGATGCGCCGATCGAGCCTGCAAGGGAGATGGTTGCATGAGGCCAAGGGGTTTGCCGCTTCCGTGAAACTTCGCGGTCGGCAGTCATTTGTGAATGGCATTCGTATCAGTCATTGGCAGCAGTAAAAGGACACAAGATCATGGTCAGAAGAATCGTTGCAGCCACCGTGCTCGCATCCCTTCCCCTCGCGATGACAAGCACGGCAGGGATGGCTCAATCCGTTGGCGATTTCTATCAGGGCAGAACCCTTGCCCTGAATGTCGGCTCTGCTCCTGGCGGGGGTTATGACAGCTATGCCCGAACCATTTCGCGGTTCTACAGCCGTCACCTTCCTGGTTCACCGACCATCGTCGTTCGCAACATGCCCGGTGCAAGCGGTCTCAGACTGGCCGGCTACATGTACAACGCCGCCCCGAAGGATGGCAGCGAAATCGCAGGCATCCACAACACCGCCGTGGTGGAACAACTCATGGGCAGCCAAGTGCAGTTCAATGCCCGTGCCTATAACTGGCTTGGCAGCGCCAACCAGCTGACATCCACCTGTATTTCCCACGCGAATTCGGGTGTGACCACATTCCAGCAGGCCACCGAGAAGGAATTGCTGATCGGGGCAACCGGATCGGCGAGTTCCTCGACACAGCTTGTTCCGAGCTTCCTGAACAGCCTTACGGGAACACAGTTCCGGATCATCCGGGGCTATCCCAGCACCAGTTCCGTCATTCTCGCCATGGAGCGCGGAGAGGTCGGAGGTCTGTGCGGCATTGGCTGGGACAGCGCCAGGACGCAAATCTGGGATGACATCCAGGCTGGACGGATTCACGTCATTGTCCAGACAGGGATGACACGCAACGCCGACCTGCCCGATGTTCCCGTTTCCGTGGAATTGACCAGAAATGCCGCTGACCGGCAGGTGATGGAATTCCTCGTGGCGCGCCAGTACATGGGGCGCCCCTATATCGCCCCTCCCGGCGTGCCGGAGGATCGTGTGGCCGCTCTTCGTGCCGCATTCACCGCCACCATGAATGATCCCGAGTTCCAGGCGGCGGCTGAACAGGCGCGCCTGCCACTGGATCCGCTCACCGGGCAACAGGTGCAGGATCATGTGAACGCGCTGTTCGAATTGCCTCCGACCGTTCTGGCGCGCGCCAATGCCGCAACCCAGGTCAATCCCGATGCCGTCGGCGATGCTTCGCTCAACTGGATCGATCTGAAGGGTGTGAATGTCGAGCGTATGGATCGGCGAACCCTTCACTTCTCCCATCAGGGGGCATCACAAACCGCTGTCCTCGGGGGGGCAAAGATCACGGTGAACGGTTCGGAAGCCAAGATCGATCAGATCACTTCCGGCATGACCTGCGATGTGAGCTTTCTTGGCAATGGCGATGTTGCCCGATCGCTCGATTGCCGGAGCTGACGAACCGGCCCGGCCGCAGATCGTAGCGAAGCAAGCCGCATAAGGGCATGGCCTTCGGAATGCTTCGGCCGGTTAACGACAAGATAAAAGGGCGGGACCATCGGTCCCGCCCTTTTTCCTGCCCCCACTCTTTTTCCTTCGATGCCATGCAGAATGGCATGTCCCTGAATCAGAGGATCGGAGGATCGGAAGCCATGAACCGGAATTCGGGGGGATGACTTCCGAAGCCGCCTCAATCGGCGAAGGATTCCAGCAAATCCACCGGATCACCGTATTGCCGGGCTGCGCTGACCACTTCCTGGTCACGAAGTGACATGAGAAAACCGTTATCAATCAATACGGTATTGCCCAATGTGACAGTGCTGTCGAAAGTCACGAAATCCATGTGGATATGGGGTTCTTCCCAGTTTGGCATGGCCCTGCGAAGATAGGCGCTTTCCTTCTTCGCGTTGCATCCGAAATGAAGCCCCCCGGGAGAGTTCGGCCCTGCAGGATAAACCTGATACCGCGGCGCCTTGGGGTTGAAGCCGCATCCCAGCTCCTGAAGCCGTGCGCCGATCAGATATTCGCGCAAGGCATCCGCCTCGAAGCCCTGGCCATGAATCGCGGTGATGAAGTCATCCTTGAATTCCACACCGATCTTTTCGTCGAAGGGCTTCGGAAACCCGACCGCCCATTGCGGAAAGAGGACCCCTTCCATTTTCGCGAAGGCTCCCGGTTTGCGCTTGTGCGCCGTCTGGGCATAGAGATTGGGGCCGTGTGTCGGCAGATAATGTACGTAGCAGCCGGGAACATCGCCCGTGTTGATTCCCTCCCAGCGGGTCAGTCCAAGAAGATTTTCCGTCATCTCCTCGGTGAAGTGAATGGTCAGATCCGATCCGCGCGGATCGGTGAAGCGCATATCGAAGGGAACACCGCGTGGATACATCCGGGCGGTGGCCCTGATGATTTC
>JBJHAU010000007.1:0-20589 GCA_050480665.1 Alphaproteobacteria bacterium
CCCCTGTCCCAGGATCCGGCCGGGCGCGTCGAATCGCATCATCAGACCCTGATCCGGATGCTGGGCGGCTGGCCCGCGCTGGATCAGGCGCTTTCCATCATTGGCAGCGGCGGCGGCACGGGCGAAGCCGCCGGGGAACGCACATCGGTCTTTCCCATGCGCCCCGGGGCCGGATTCGCATCGGCAGTGTTCTTCCTGCTTGCGGCCCTGCGTCAGGGCGATCTGTCGCAGTGGATGGGGGCCGCCGCCCTTGCCCGTCTTGAATCGGCAAAGCCTGAAGCCGCGCGGCGGCTTGCCGAAGACTTCACACGGCTGGGAAGGCTTGCCGGGGAACCGAGCGCCACAGGCTGGCACATCCTGCCCCTGCCCGTTCACGGTGGCGAAGGCCTGCCGCCATGGATACTCGCCTGGCGCCCCCATGGAGGCCCGAAGGGGGAAGACGATCCGGGACAACGCTTCATTGTCGAGGCGAGCTTCAAAGCCATGGGCAGGATTCAGCTTGAAGGTCTGGTCCGGCGGGATCGTTTCGATCTGGTGCTGCGCGGCGAAACACCCTCAGGACAGGCCATGGAAAACGACATCCGCTCGATTCATACCGAGGCGCTGGCCATCTCCGGCCTCAAGGGCCATCTGCGCTTTTCCTGGGGACGGATTCCGGATCCCGGGCTGGCCGGGCCCGGCGATGCTCGCGGACAGGAAGTGATCGCCTGATACCTGCCATGGTTTCCCGTTCATGGTTTCCCATGACCCCGGAGCACGAGGAACGGAACGAGGGACAGGAAAGGATCACCGCCTGCGAAACAGGGTCAGCCCCGCTTCGTTCATGACCGCCTGCTCTGCCCGGGCTTCGCGTGAGCGGGCCATGGCCCGGTTGCGTTCGCGAAGCGTATCGAACTTCTTGTATTCGCGGAAGGCCACCGCCACATCCTCGACAGCGGCCACCATCTCATCCTCCAGCCCGGCCAGCGAACGACGCAGGGTTTCGCGGCGTGTGATCGCCGCAGAGGCGAAACGTCCATAGGCATCAAGCAGGGTCACATCGGTCGAGGCCACACCCTGTTCCCGGATCACCCCCTGCTCAAGGCGATCGAGTTCCCCGCGCAACCGGGCTGCCAGAAGTTCAAGATCGGCGACCTTGCGCCGCTTCTCCTCAAGCATCCTCTCACGGATCCGGATCAGGCTGTCCAGCCCCTTCATGTTTCGTTGGCCTGCATCAGACTGGCCAGTTCCTTGTAGCCTGAACCAAGAGTGCTGCGCTCAAGGCGATCCTGGGCCAGAAAGGATTCGAGCGCGTCATGGGCCTTCCAGGCGGCATCGATGCGAGGATCACTCCCCGCCCTGTATGCCCCCATGCGGATCATGTCGGCCATGTCGTCATAGGCTGCGATCAGGGAACGTGCGGAAGAAACCAGGCGGTTCTCGTCTTTGGAATTGCATCCGGGCATCGAGCGCGAAAGGCTTCGTGTGATGTCGATAGCCGGGAATCGGCCGCGTTCGGCAATGCTTCGATCGAGCACGATATGTCCATCGAGAATACCCCGCACGGCATCGGCGATCGGTTCATTGTGATCATCGCCTTCCACCAGAACGGAAAAGAACCCGGTGATGACACCCTGCCCCGTTCCGGGGCCGGCCCGTTCGAGAAGCTTCGGCAGTTCCGAGAAGACCGTGGGCGTGTATCCCTTGCTGGTCGGCGGTTCTCCAGCGGAGAGGCCGATTTCCCTCTGCGCCATGGCAAAGCGCGTCACGCTGTCGATGATGCACAGCACGTCCTTGCCCTGATCGCGGAAATACTCGGCGACGGCCATGGTCATCTGGGCGGCCTGACGGCGCATCAGCGGGGGCTCGTCCGAAGTGGCCACCACGACCACGCTGCGGGCAAGCCCTTCGGGCCCGAGATTGTCGGTGATGAACTCGTTGACCTCGCGCCCGCGCTCGCCAACGAGTCCGATCACGATCACATCGGCAGCGGTATAACGCGCCATCATGCCAAGAAGCACCGACTTGCCGACACCGGAGCCGGCAAAGATGCCCATGCGTTGACCGCGGCAACAGGTCAGGAAGGTATTGATCGCGCGTACCCCCAGGTCGATCTTGCCATGCACCCTCTGGCGAAGATGCGCTGCCGGGGGTGCCGCCCGCAGCATGACTCCGTTCAGCCCTTCGGCGAGGGCTCCCTTGCCGTCGATCGGTTCGCCAAGAGCATTGATGACCCGACCAAGCCAGCTGGGAGAAGGGCGGATCAGGGGTTCATGGCTGTCGATTTCAGCCCGGCATCCAAGGCCCACCCCTTCAAGCGGACCGAAGGGAAGCAGCAGCGCCCGACCCTGGCTGAAGCCGACGACCTCGCATCGCAAGGGAGAACGGTTGCGCCGTTCGACATGGCAGTGATCGCCAACCATCATGCGGCGGTTCATGCCCGCGACCTCGATCAGCATGCCCTGAACCGCGTTGACGCGCCCGTAATAGCGGTGCGAGGGCATCTGATCGATCCGCACCTGCAGGCTGGCGAGCGATTGAACCAAGAGAACACCTCCAGATCGGCAGAGGATTTCCCGCCGCACCATCATCGATGCCTTGCGGGAATGATAAGGTTTGCACACCAGGCATGGGCGTCATGCAAGAACGATTTGCAAAGACGGAATGCATGGCCGTGATCAGACGGGCATGATGCGCGGAAGGGATTAAAAGGGGGTAAAACCGTGCCCGGCCACAACGGCGAACGCCCGGCCGGTTTTTTCGCCCGATCCCTGAATCTTGCCAACGGGCAAGAGTTTGTTAACCTTGTCGCCTCCATAGTCCTGCCATGGTTAAGCAAGCTTGAAGGATCTGAACTGAACGGCGACCATGGTAGCCCGCCCATGGAATCGTGATCCCGTCGACGGACATGATCCCATCGCCAGAGTTGAACGTATCTAGCCGGCCCTGGTGTTCCTGGAATCGCCCGAGAACGCATGGCCCGAGAATTTCTGGAGATATCCCATGCGGATCCTGCTCGTCGAGGACGACACATCGACAGCCAAGAGCATCGAGCTGATGCTGAAGACCGAGAACTTCGTGGTCGACATTACAGATCTTGGCGAAGATGGCCTGGAGATCGGAAAGCTCTACGATTACGACCTGATCATTCTCGATCTGATGCTGCCCGATATCGATGGCTACGAGGTTCTGCGCCGACTCCGTTCGGCCCGGATCGTGACTCCGGTCCTGATCCTTTCAGGCCTGAACGAGCCGGGCGCCAAGGTCAAGGGGCTTGGTGTCGGCGCGGATGACTACCTGACCAAGCCCTTCGACCGGGCAGAGCTGATCGCCCGGATTCACGCCATCGTCCGCCGTTCCAAGGGGCATTCGGAATCGATCATCCGGACCGGCAGGCTTGCGGTGAACCTGGATACCCGTACCGTCGATGTGGATGGCCTTCCCGTGCATCTGACGGGCAAGGAATACGGGATCATCGAGCTTCTGTCGCTGCGCAAGGGAACAACCCTGACCAAGGAGATGTTCCTCAACCATCTTTACGGCGGCATGGATGAGCCCGAACTGAAGATCATCGATGTCTTCATCTGCAAGCTGCGCAAGAAGCTCGCCACGGCCACCGGGGGAGAAAACTACATCGAAACGGTGTGGGGAAGAGGCTATGTCTTGCGCGAACCCGCCGAACAGGCCGCCAAATCCCCCTCCTCATCCCAGGCGGTGGCATCAGCCCAAGCCTGACCATAGCGCCTGACCATCACTCTTGACGAACACGCCTGGCGGGCCGTTTCCGGCCATCGCCCGGAACGGGAACGCCGTCGGATCGATCACCCGGCAATCCGCTGCGGTGAGACCTGAATCCCTGCCGGAGCGCTGCGCCGGGGCGCCCCCGCCTCCTGAATCGTGTACATGCCCCGCTGGCCGGCCAGCGGCTTGAAGGCATCGCAGATCCCCAGAACCGTTTCCGCCCCGCCAAGAAAAAGATAGCCATCATCGGCCATCTGTTTGCGTATCCGCTCCAGAACCTGGGTCTTGGTTGGCTGATCGAAATAGATCAGCACATTACGGCAATACACCACATCGAAGGTGCCAAGCCCGGCCATGCTGTCGAGCAGGTTGAACGGCCGGAAGCTGATCGACGCGCCAAGAGCAGGATCGATTTTCCAGCCCTGATCTGTCTGGCTGAAATATTTCATCAGAAGCTGGATGGGAAGGCCGCGCTGCACCTCGAACTGGGTGTAGACACCCTGCCTTGCCTTGGCGAGGATTTCCTCTGAAATATCCGTCGCCACGATTTCCACCGTCCACCCGGCAAGAGCGGAACCCATTTCCTTCAGCAGCATCGCCAGGGAATAGGGCTCCTGCCCGCTGGAACAGGCGGCGGACCAGACCCGGATTCGCCGCTTCTGGGCGCGACGGACCATCAATTCCGGAAGAACAACATCACGGAACTGATCAAAGGGGCGGGTGTCGCGGAAAAAGAAGGATTCATTGGTGGTCATCACCTCCATGACTTCGGTTTCCAGAGACGGGTCATTTCCCATGCGCAGTTTCGCAACAAGAGCCTCGATGGAATCAAGCTTCCTGCGGCGCACCACCGGCATCAGCCGGCTTTCAAGCAGGTAGGTCTTGTCCTCGGCCAGGGCAAGGCCGGATCGTTTCTTGAGAATCGTGGCCAAGGTCTTGAAGTCTTCTGGTGTCATGCGATCAGCCTTTTCGGGAAATCCGATACATAGGATGCAATCCTGGACAGGGGCAGCACCGCGCTGCACAACCCGGCATTGGTCACGGCCCCCGGCATTCCCCAGACCACGCTGCTCGCCTCGTCCTGGGCGATTACCGTGCCGCCGGCAGCCACCATGGCCTCGCTCCCCTTCAGACCGTCCTGCCCCATCCCGGTCAGCATCACCACAAGACAACGGCCATCATAGGCTTCGGCAAGGCTGCGCAGCATGGGATCCACCGAAGGACGGCAGAAGTTTTCCGGTGGATCCTGATTGAGGCGAATCACCTTTCCCTGCCCCTGATTCTGAACCGTCATGTGCCAGTTGCCGGGGGCCACATAGATTTTCCCCTTGTCCACGGTCTCGCCATCGATCGCTTCGCGACAGGGCCGACCGCTCGCCTTCGCCACATGCTCTGCAAGGATTGCGGTGAAGGTCGGCGGCATGTGCTGGGTGATCAGAATGGGAAGCCTGTTGGTCGGGTCGAAGTTTCTGAGGAGTTCAAGCAGGGCCTGCGGGCCGCCTGTGGAACTGCCGATGGCGATCACATCCGCCTGGCGGGGAATCTGACGACGAAGGACAGGAGCCATCCGTGTCGTTCCCCCGGCGGCCGCAGCGGCGGATGTGGAGTCTGCCGAAGGCGACATCCCCCTGTGCGCCCGTGAAAGGGCCCGGGCCTTGCGCAGAAGCTCGTCGCGGAAGTCGCTGCCCTTCTGCAATCCGCCCGCAGAGCTGGGCTTCGGGATATAATCGGCAGCCCCCGCCTGCATGGCCTTGAGGCTGATCTGGGCATTGCGCTGGGTAAGGGTCGAGGCCACGATCACCTTCACGCCGGGATCGATCTCCAGAAGCCCGGGCAGGGCGGTCAGGCCATCCATCACCGGCATCTCGATATCCAGAATGACGACATCGATGCTGTGCCGCTGAAGGGCCTGGATGGCCTGGGCGCCGTTTCCGGCCGTGGCGGCAACCACGAAATCGGGCTCGGCCTCGAGAATCCGGGCAATCAGTCCACGAATGATCGCCGAATCATCGACGAGAAGAACCCGGTAGGGATCAGCATGTTTCTGAACGGCGGCACTGGCCTGGATCACGATCATGGTCCTTGCGGATCGGAAGGGTCTGGGGGCGATGGGTTCCTTTCAGAGAACCCCGGCGCAGAGAACGCCAGCCTGGGGAGGGCAGAGCTGCAAAAGGCCGACCTACAAAAGACCAACCTGGGAAAACTTCGCTTCGATGATATCGCTGTCGAAGGGCTTCATGATGTATTCATTGGCCCCTGCGGCGATCGCCTTCCTGATGTGTTCCATGTCGTTTTCCGTCGTGCAGAACACGACCACGGGCCGGGTGCCGCCATCTTCCGCTCTCAGGGTTTCAAGAAACGCGAGGCCATCCATCACCGGCATGTTCCAGTCGAGCAGGATGGCATCGGGCATCTTCTCGCGGCAGGTCTCGAGCGCCTTCTGACCATCCTCCGCCTCGGTGACAGAGAAGCGGAATTCCTCGAGAATCTTCCTCGCCACCATGCGGATCACCTTGGAGTCATCAACAACAAGACAGGTTTTCATGAAGGGGTCTCCGGGATAAGAAACAAGGGCCGTTCAGGCCGCCTCGGCCGCGCCAAGAGCAAGAAGCTGGGGGATGTCGAGAACCACCATCAATCTGTCATCGAGCTGAAAGATCCCTTCGGAAATCGACCGCCAGCGGCTGTCCAGGTTGGTCGGATTCCGTTCGAAGGAGGCAAGCGGCAGGTTCAGCACCTCGCCCACCACATCGATACTGAGGCTGTAAAGCTCGGCGCCATGCTCCACCACGACACTCATGCCGGGTTCACTGGCCGGACGAGGAGGCAGGCCAAGACGCTTGCGCACATCGAATGCGGTCACGATCCGTCCTCTGAGATTCAGGGAGCCGGCAACTTCCGGGGGAGCCAATGGGATCGGATTGATCGTCTGCGGGCCAAGAACGTCCTGAACCGAGGTGACCGGAATTCCGAACAATTGTCCCGCCAGGGTCAGCGTCACGAAATCACTGTTCGTCCCGGAGAAGGATGGATCGTCATGGTCTTGGGATGAGGGCCCACGGTCGGACATCACGCTGCGCTCCTGGTGCTGGCCAAGGTATCCTGAAGGGTGTTGAGGATCGCCTCGCGGTCGAACTTGGCGACATAGTCATCGAATCCGACCGCCCTGCCGCGATCGAGGTCGCCGGCATTGGTCCGCGAGGACAGTGCCACAAGCGGAGTCTGCTTCCAGCGATCATCGGCACGAATGTTCTGGGCCAGGGTAAAGCCGTCCATTCCCGGCATCTGGATATCGCTGATGATCAGATCGAACATCTCGCCGTTCTCGCGAAGACGCAATGCATCCTCCCCGGCGCCAACCGTGGTGACCGCATAGCCGGCGACAGAGAGAAGCGGGGTCAGCAGGTTGCGGAAGAACGCGCTGTCATCGATCAGCAGAACGCGCTGTGCCCTGGCGGTACCGGGCCGGCTCTGCGGTTTCGGCGCCTTGCGAAGCCGCGCCAGCTGACCGACATAATACCCGGCATCGATCACATCGGTGGCGCGGCCGTCGATCACGGCAGAGCCAAGCAATCCATCCCCAGCACCTGTAAACTCGATCTTCAGGCGGTCTTCGACGATATCGACGATCTCGTCCACCACAAGACCCATGGACTGTTCATCGTCCATGAAGACAACCACCGGCTGATGCCCTTCGGTCCGCATCGAAGCCCGGGAGGAGACCAGGATCAGCGGCATCAGCTGTCCCCGATACTGGACCACAGGAAGCCCGTCGGAGACCTCGATCTCGGACACGGGAATTTCCTCCAGCCGCGCCACGAGCGAGAGAGGCACGGCCTTGGGAGACGTGTCCCCTGCCCTGAACACAAGCATGGTTTCCTTGTCCTCGCCCGAGCGTGAGCGGGCATGGACCGCCTCTCCGAATTCCTCTTCGGTCAGGGTGATATTCCCCACCGTGGACGCAATGCCGTTGGGGTCGAGAATCATGACCACACTGCCATCGCCAAGAATGGTGTTGCCGGAATACAGGGGGATATCGCGCAGCAGCGGGGCCACCGGCTTCACCACGATCTCTTCCGTATCGAAGACACGGTCGACAATGATGCCGAACCTCATGGATCCGACCGTGGTGACAAGGATCAGGTTTCCCGATTCGGAACCGGATGACTTTCCCTGCTCCTCCGCATCGTCACCCAATCCCAGAAGGCGGCGCAGATTGACAAGGGGAAGGAGTCGATCGCGCAGCCGCATCACCGGCGAGCCGTTGATGGTCTCGATCCTGTTCTGACCGGTCTCGGAAGCCCGCACCAGCTCCACAAGACTGATTTGCGGCATGGCGAATCGCTGCCCCGCACACCCGACGATCAGCGCGGAAACGATGGCCAGGGTCAGAGGAATCTTGATCACGAAGACCGATCCCTTGCCCTGTGTTGATTTCAGCTCGATGGTGCCGCCGATCCGTTCGATATTGGTGCGCACGACATCCATGCCGACGCCGCGTCCGGAGACGTTGGTCACCTGTTCGGCGGTCGAGAACCCGGCCCGGAAGATGAACTGCTGCACCTGCTGGTCGCTGAGCCCGGCAAGCTCGGCTTCGCTGGCAAGGCCGTTCTTGACGGCTTTCGCCCTCACCTTGGCGACATCGATCCCGCGACCGTCATCGGCGATGAGAATGATGATATGCCCGCCCTGATGGTAGGCATCGAGAGAAATCACACCGGTCTGCGGCTTGCCTGCGGCAACCCTTTCCTTGGGTGATTCGATGCCGTGATCCGCGGAATTGCGGACCATGTGGGTCAAGGGATCCTTGATCAGTTCAAGAACCTGCCGGTCGAGTTCCGTATCCGCGCCCTTCATTCTCAGGTCGATCTTCTTGCCGAGATCGATCGAGAGATCGCGCACGATTCGTGGCAGCTTGTTCCAGGCATTGCCGATCGGCTGCATCCGGGTCTTCATGATCCCTTCCTGCAGCTCCGAGGTCGTCTGACTCAGGCGCTGAAGAGGCACATGAAGTTCATTCTCGCCCTGATCGCGGACCATTTGCAGAAGGGAATTGCGCGTCAGCACCAGTTCACTGACGAGATTCATCAGGTTCTCGACCAGGCTGACATTGATGCGGATCGACTGATTCGCGATGGCCGACTCCCGCGGCTCCTGGGATTCCTGGCCCGGCCCCTCGACCGGACCATCGCCATGGATGGCAAGGCCTCCCTTCGGCGCCGATGGCGACGGGACCTGCGTCGCTTCCCGAGGCATGGTCTCCCTCTGTCTTTCGGCCTCGGCCGGAACATGATCGGAGAGGCCCAGGACTTCGGAACGGGTTGATTCGGCAACCGTCAGGACGTCGATCATCAGATCCTCATCGGCACCAAGATCCTCAAGGGTCTGGCGCAACGCCGTCATGACACGGTCGAAATGGCCATCATTCAGCCCTCGCGCCACCAGCGAGGCGTGGGCCTCTCTCAGGTTTCGCCCTTCGTAGGCCTGATCGCCACCCAGAGCCATGGTCAGGAAGGCCTGCTGCATTGCGCGAAGACGCCCAAGATCAGCCCCTTCAAAGAAGGGGGCCAGCCTTTCGTCGGCCAGCACCTTCCCATAAAAGATCTCGACGGCCCTGGAGACACCCTCCGGACCGCCCAGACGATCGATCAGCGCCGGGGCCGAAACAGGTCCCGAAGGGGAGACGCCCGCACCGTCACGACCGCCATCCGGGAAATCGGGCGACACGCTGGTCTCGAACCTTTCATCTTCTTCATTGCCCCCGAAGGCTGAGCCCGCAATCGGGGCCTTGCCTTCCGCCACGGCATTGAGCCTGTCGATCAGGTTCCGATCATCCCCTTCCGGCTCGGCTTCCGTCTCCTCGAGACAGGCGAGCAGATATTTGATGGCATCCAGGGATTCGAGAATCAGGGAAATCGATTCAGGTGTGACCGTCAATTCCCCGTCGCGAATGCGGCCGAGAACGTTTTCCGCCGCATGGGCAACGGCTTCAAGCCGGGGCAGCCCCAGAAAACCGCAGGTTCCCTTGATGGTGTGAACGAGCCTGAAAATGTTCCCGAGAAGGGAATCGTCGTTCGGATTCTGTTCCAGTTGAACAAGTTCCATATCCAGCGCGGAAAGGCTTTCATTGCTTTCCGTCAGGAATTCCCGAAGGAGATCATCCATCTCTCGACCCTTGGTTGGCGGTGCGCTGGCCCATGCCGGGCCGTCACCACGACTTTCGGCATAGGCCCTGAGTCGAGAATCGGGCGAATCCCTTAAAATGCGGTAAACCTTCGCAGGGTCGAAGAACGGGATCCGGCATGACAGACGGGGGAACAGGGCAAACAGGCCCGACCAGCCATGGCAGGACGTGCGATGCGACAGGCCAGACGCCCTTCAGCCAGCCTTCTTCAGAAAACCGCTGTTGCAGAGGCGGGAGGATCGATGCGGATCAGGATCTGTCCGGGCCGGGTCTCGACATCGAGCGAGGCTCCCATCAGGATGGCAAGAAGCCCGGCATGGGCGGCCAGCACCGTTGCCGGGGTCAGGGACTCCACGGGCATGCGGAACAGAAGCCTGTCCCGTAAGGCCTCGTCCGGATTCAACCCGGGGGAGGAGGCAACAACCCTGAGCGCACCGGCGACATCCGGGTCCGAAGCCAGAACGACACGGCCGGAACCGGGAAGCGCCTCGACGGCGGTCATCACCACATTGAGAACCAGCTTGATTCCCAGCCTGCGGAAACCTGTCGAGCCATCAGCCATGTCCCCGGCAGTGTCCCTGGCAGTGTCCTTGGCAGTGTCTTGGGGAATGTCTTGGGGAATGTCTTCGGGCCAGTCAACGACGATACGCCCTTGCGAAAGCGCCCCAAGGGCCACGGCGCGCGCCGTCGCGCCATCAACCGGCAATCCATCGGGGCCAAGGGCCGATCCGAAGGCCAGCCGAAACAGCTTGAGCCGTGCCGAGGCGGTTTGCGAGGCTTCGGCGATCAAATCGATCACCTCGCCTTCCGGATCGACACCGAAGGCGGTCAGAAGTTCCGTGCCATTGCCCACAGCCGAAACAGGGCTGATCAGATCATGGCAGATTCTTGCGGAGATCAGTTCCAGCATCCGCGCGGGAATGGAGAGAGACTCCTCTTGAGCGCGGGCCCTTTCGGGGGGGGAAGGCATGAGAGGCATCACAAACACGAATCCGGATGGGGTTGACAGAGTCTGATCGCGGCATGCTCAATCGCTTGAGGGGACGGGCGCGGGCCTCGGCACGAAGACCCGGTTTAACCCCCGACACCATCCCGCAAGACACCATCTCGCAAGACAACGTCCCCCGCAAGACAACGCCGAATGACGATCCATATCCAGGATCCGTCGGGCATGACCACAAGGGTGCAGCATGACCGAGTTTTCCCCATCCGCAAACCTTTCCCTCGTCCCCGGGGCCTATGTGCGTCATCCCGACCGGGAGGATTGGGGCCTCGGCCAGATTCAGTCGGTCGACGGCCAGCGGGTCACGGTCAATTTCGAGCATGCGGGAAAGCAACTGATCCTGATCGGCATCGTTCATCTGATTTCCGTCCACGATCATGAGGTTCGTGGCTCGGACTGAATGCGGATCACCTGTGGCTGATCGATCCGCCCGAAGTCAGGATTGCCTCTGCCAGTCGAAGATCGTCCGGGGTGTTCAGATTGAAAAAGGGGTCGATCTCTCCACCCTCGAAGGCGACAGGAACGGCCTCGATCATATCGGTGAAATCCAGAAGCCTGCGCCCGGAACGTTCGGTCAGGAACCGCTTCAGCTTCATCCTGACACCGAGAGGCCAGAGCGCGAAAACAGGGTGTGCCCGCCCTGCCCGCATGGCGATGGCCGGGCTGTTCACAGGGAACGCTGCGGCCGCCAGCCGGACAACGAGATCTTCGGGAAGAAAAGGCCCATCCACCGGAACACTTGCCAGCCAGTCGACGGCAGGATCATGATCGTCCAGCCACTCCATGGCCGCCAGCAGCCCGGCGAGAGGCCCCTGGTGACCGGCCAGGCTGTCGCCGATGAGCGGGCATCCCAGACCGGCATAGGCTTCCGGTCGCTCATTCGCATTGATCAGAAGTCGTGCGACCTGAGGGCGAAACCGGGCGGCCACACGATCCACAAGGCGAACCCGCCCAAGGGATCGCAAGGCCTTGGGATCTCCCGGAAGTCGACGCGAACGCCCTCCCGCAAGGATGACCCCGGCAATCATGGCCGAGAGCGCCGGCACATCACGCGATGGCCATGACAGCGCTGATCGCCCTGCATGAAAGACATCGAAGCTATCCTCATCACTCCCCTGCGCAAGACCTCTTCGCAATCAAGCCTATACCGCGACAGGGAAGGGAGGAGCATCAAAAAAGGAGCTTGACCCCATCCTGCGGCTGTCATGAAATGGAAAAGTGATTTCAGTATACATATTCGTGTTCGTGGCGCATTGTCATGGCCCGTCCTGGTGGCGGGCACGAATGGGGGGTCGTTACGCCATGCCAGCAGGGTACTGCTCTGCCAGGGGCCTGTCCTCAGCGGGCCTGTCATCGCCTCTGCCTTCCCGCGTATCGGGAAGCCCTCGCACATCCTGCGGCAATGCGCCATGTCCGCTGCCCTGACCGGAAAACGTAGCGCTCCCGATCCTGACCGCTCCGTCACCGATCCGGAGCAGGTCTTCGCCGAGACGCCCTTCACCCCGTTCAACCGGATCGCGCTCTCGCCACGGATTGCCGCTTCCGGGATGGCCTTTCCCCGCCTCGATTCGCCGCATGTCGCCGCCACCGCCGCACCGCTGATCGCGGCTCTCGGCCCCCGGCTTGATCCCTTTTACCTCTGCGACAGGGATGGCACCTTCCTTGGCGGCAATGCCGGGTTCGAATCGATCGTCGAAATCCTGTTCGGTGATATGGCCGCCTTTCTTCGCGATGGGGGAAATACGGGTCTCGCCGGCGCCATCGAGCCGTTGAAACGGGGCGTGCCGGAACTTCGCTTCCGTCATCGCCATACCATCGATGGCAGGGAGATCGAATGGCAGTCGCATCATTTCCCGATACGGGATCGGACCGGTGAGACGATCGGTTATGCGGGGATTTTCAGCGATGTCACGCCTGTCGCGGAAATCAGGAAAGGGATGGCCCGTCTCGAAGACTGGCTGGACGACGTCATCCGGTCCACCGTCGGCTGGGTCTGGATCATCGATGCGAATGGCCTGCTCACCTTCGTTTCGCCGGGCATTACCGAGACTCTCGGTATTCCCTGCCAGATCTTGAAGGGACGTGATTTCTTTTCTCTCGGCAACTTCGACCCTCATGATTCCGCTGCAGCGGCCACCCCCCTTGATCTTCGCCACCGGCGCCCCTTCCGGGACCGCATCTTCCTGATGCGTGATCGGCAGGGGGGCGTGCGCCATGTTCAGCTCTGCGGGGTTCCGGTGTTCGACGAGACAAGCGGAGATTATGCGGGCTACCGGGGAACAGCCAGGGATATCAGCGATCGGATTCTTGCCGAGGCACGTGAGCGGCAGGCGGCAATCCGGCTGGAAGACGCGATGGAGGCGTTACAGTCAAGAAACGAAGCCCTGCAATCCGCGCTGGAACATTCGCGGATGGCCGACAAAGCCAAGGCCGATTTTCTTGCCATGATGAGCCATGAACTGCGCACGCCCCTCAACTGCGTGATCGGCTTTTCGGAAGCCGCCATGCAGAGGATTCACGGCCCCTTGCCTGAAGCCTATGCCGAATATTTCGGCAGCATCAACGCATCCGGAAGGCACCTTCTGGCCCTGATCAACGATATTCTCGACAGCGCCAATATCGATACCGGAACCCTGACCATCACCAGCGTGCCCGTGGTCTGCCGTGACCTGATCGACGAAGCGCTGACCATGGTCGACATGAAGGCTGCCGAGAAGCATATCACCATCGTCCCGCCGGAATGGGCAGACGATGTCTCGGTCATGGGTGATCCGCTTCGCGCCCGGCAGATCCTGGTCAATCTTCTGTCCAACGCCCTCAAGTTCACGCCCGATGGCGGTCGGATCGGCATCGATCTTGCCTTGACCGACCCGAAAGCCCCCGTCTCGATCACCGTCTGGGATACCGGGGTCGGTATCGGCGAGGATGACAAGGCACGGGTTTTCGACCAGTTCTACAAGGCAGCCCACGATCCAATGAAACCCGGCAGCGAAGGCGCCGGGCTTGGCCTTCATATTGCTCGGAAACTTGCCCGCCTGATGGGGGGCGATCTGCAGCTCGAAAGCCATCCCGGCCGCGGCGCCCGTTTTACCCTTACCCTGCCCAGGGCATGATATTCCGTTCCGTGGCTTTTCCAGAACACGATCAGGCCTTATACTCCCCTCAAGGAGGAGTGGCTTGCCATGATCGATCCCTTTGGACGTCCCATCACCTATCTTCGTGTCTCTGTCACGGATCGCTGCGATTTTCGCTGCGTCTACTGCATGGCCGAAGACATGACCTTCCTTCCCAAGGCAGAGATCCTCTCCCTTGAGGAGCTTGACCGTCTGTGTAGCGCCTTCATCGGCCTTGGCGTGAAGAAACTACGCCTGACCGGTGGCGAGCCACTGGTGCGCAAGAACATCATGAGCCTGTTCGAAAGGCTTGGCCGCCACCTGGATTCCGGTGCTCTGGACGAACTGACCCTGACCACCAACGGCTCGCAGCTTGCCCATCATGCCGAACGTCTTGCCGCGATCGGGGTGCGGCGGGTCAATGTCTCTCTGGATACCCTGGATCCCAACAAGTTCCGCGCGCTGACCCGGTTCGGCGATCTCGAACGGGTTCTTGAAGGGATCGAGGCGGCCCGCAAGGCCGGCCTCAAGATCAAGATCAACGCGGTGGCCCTCAAGGATGTGAACGAGGACGAATTCGACCGCATGATCGCCTGGTGTGGAGTGCGCGGCTTCGACATGACTCTGATCGAGACCATGCCCCTTGGTGAAATCGATCAGGACAGGACACACCAGTACCTTCCGCTATCCGTCGCCCGGGCGAGGATTGCCGACTCCTGGACCCTTGAAGAGTCCGAACATCGCACCGGGGGTCCGGCCCGCTATGTCCGGATTCGCGAAACGGGCCAGTATCTCGGCTTCATCACCCCGCTGACCCATAATTTCTGCGAGGGCTGCAATCGCGTGCGTGTCACCTGTACCGGCACCCTATACATGTGTCTTGGCCAGGAGGATTCTGCCGACCTTCGCGCCCCCCTGCGCGCCGGAGCGGATGACACCACTCTGGTGGA
Source organism: Alphaproteobacteria bacterium (assembly GCA_050480665.1). GTDB lineage: Bacteria > Pseudomonadota > Alphaproteobacteria > SMXQ01 > SMXQ01 > JBJHAU01. The sequence continues at coordinate 14,971 of JBJHAU010000007.1, forward strand.
GGCGATCCGCGAGGCCATCGCCCGCAAGCCGAAGGGGCATGATTTCGTCATCGACCGCAGGACCAGAACTCCGGCCCTTTCCCGGCATATGAGCGTGACCGGAGGATAACCTGTCCCGGTCCTGTCCCTGATCGGACATCAAGGCCGGTTTTCAGGGGGAGGCATACGTGGGAGAGATTCTGGGCATCGGGCTAAGTCACTTCGGCGGCTTCATGTTCGACGACCGCGAGATGGCCGCTCGGGTGCGCCAGCGCCTTGAGGAAGGCCGCCTTCCCGATCATCTGAAAACCCCTGAAGGCTGGCCCGCCCCGATGCGCGAGGAATGGGGACAGGATCAGGGAGCCACCTTCGCATCCCGGCACAGGAGGGACTATTTCGAAGCGCTCGACGGGGTGCGCGAAGCCCTGGATTCCTTCGCCCCCGATGCCGTGATTCTTTTCGGCGACGATCAATACGAATGTTTCCGTGAAGACCTTGTACCGCCTTACTGCATCTTCGCCGGCGAACGGTTTCTTCTGCGTCCCTACCAGCGGGCCCGAGGTATAGGCGAGCGCAGCCCCAACATCTGGGGGGATCCCTTCGATGCGGAGATCACCGTCCGGGGCGCGCCTGAAATCGCCCGGTTGCTGCTCACCGCCCTGCCTGAAAACGGGTTCGATCCCGCCTACAGCTATACCCTTCCCCATCAGGATTCCCTGGGCCATGCCTTCGCCAACACCCTGCTCATGCTTGATCATCGGCGACAGGGCCTCGGGTTTCCGATTCTTCCCTTCGCCATCAATGCCTACGGTTCAGCGCTGATCCGTATGCGGGGAGGGCTCTCCGCATCGCCGGGGACAGAGGCCCCGCCCGATCCCCCGGCTCCGTCTCCAAGGCGGTGCTTCGACCTCGGGCGCGCCATCGCCCGCATCCTCCGCCCCTCCCCCTGGCGGGTGGCGTTGATGGCTTCTGCCAGTTTTTCCCATGCCTTTCTCACGGCAAAGACGTCGTATTTCTATCCTGATACGGAAACGGACCGACTTCGCTTTGCCGAACTTGCCCGCGGCGACTATGAAGCCTGGGCAAGGCTCGGTCTTGCGGATCTGGAAGAAGCCGGGGAGCATGAATTGCTCAACTGGTGCCCCATGATCGGCGCCATGGCCGAACTCGGGCAGACAACAGGCTCTTGCGTTTTTCTTGAAAGCTACCTTATGAATTCGAACAAATGCGTGGCGATCATTCCCCCGGCCGCGTTCTGACTTCGGATCGATAACTCGGCTCGATAACTCGGGTCGATAAAAGGAAACGAAACATGCTCCGCGGCAGCGCCTTTTCCGGCTTTCTCCATGTTTTCCTTCTGGGAATTCTGCTTCTGGGAATACCGGGATTTCTTTTCCTGACCCGCGAACCCGACCCCGTTCCTGCCGTGTTCATGGATATCACACCGCTTCAGCGCGAGACCGATCCTCTCACCGAGACCCCATCCGCAACGGCCCGGTCCACGCTTGCTCCCATGCATCAGGATCCGGCCGTCATGGCGCCGGAGCAATCTCGTGACTCCATCGAGGCCCTGCCGGATTCCCCATCCCCCCTGGCCGACAGCGCCGAGCTTCTGCGCCCCTTTGCCGGCATTCCAGGGATCAACGACGCGCCACAGCCCCTTTCCTCACCTTCCGATACGGACGCCCATGCCGGGGCCCCACAGGCAAGGGAAAGGGCTCCTGAGGCGTCGCCCGTTCCCATCCCGGCCGAGCGCACGACAGCCGAGCAAACGACGGCCGAATCGATGGATCCCGTGACCAGGGTCGCTGATCACCTCGCAGAATCGATTCCTCGCCTTCAATCCCTCAGGAATGCCCTCAGGGAAGACGCGCCCGCGCATGAATCCTGGCCCGGGCTTGAGCCCATCATCGAAAGGCTGCAACTTCGCGCCAGCGAGGGCTACGCGCATGCCCAATTCGCGCTTGCCGAGATGCTTCTCAAGGGTCACGGCCTGCCCCAGGATACCGATGGCGCCCTTCGCCTGCTGAACCGGGCCGCCCTTGGCGGCTACCTTCCTGCCCAGCTGGCCCTGGGCATGCTGCATGCCGACTCACCCGTTCTCGACCGCAATCTTGCCGAGACCCATAGCTGGTGGGCCGTTTCCGCCGACCAGGGCAGCACGCATGCAAAGGAAGCCCTTCTCGCCATCGAACCCCTGATGGGTGCCCGGGACAGTGTGGAAGCCCACAAGCGCAGCTATCAACTGCGCTCGGTCCTCGTGATCATTCATGGCAACAATCTCGCCAGGGCATCGGAAGAGCAACTGGGCGAGCGCCTCAGGATCGCTGCGGCTCTGGGCGATGTGGAAGCAATCTTCCTGCTGCTCGCCCATGGGGCCGATGCCAATGACTCCGATCTTGACGGGCGAACAGCCCTGATCGAAGCGGCATGGAGAGGCTATCCCACCATCGTGAATGCCCTGATCGACAAGGGGGCCGATCTCGGGCATACGGATCATACGGGAAAGACACCGCTCGTCTGGGCGGCGATCAACGGCCATGAACAGGTCGCAACCCGCCTGATTGCTGCGGGGTCACCTATCGACAGGGTGGACGAGGATGGGACATCGGCTCTCATGCGGGCCGCCTGGAATGGACATCCCGGAGTCGTGCAGACCCTTCTCAATGCCGGGGCTCGCTCCGATCTTCGCGACAAACAGGGGCGAACGGTGCTTGATCTCGCCCGCATGGGTGGAGACAGGAACACCATCGCCCTGCTCGAAGGCCTCGTGGGCGGATGAAGACCTTCAAGACCTTCTCCGGTATCAACAGGGTTCATGCAACGCGCTGGCCTTTCAGGCCTTGCGGAAGCCTCTCATGACCGACATCAAGATCGCCTTTCTTGCCGCACCGACCGAAGAAGCCGAAGCGGCCCGGGACCGGTTGACCGCCCGCTACGGCCTTCATGCGCCGGAAGATGCCGATATCATCGTTCCCCTGGGCGGCGATGGATTCATGCTGGAAACCCTTCACCGCAACATGGGCCGATCCATCCCTGTCTATGGGATGAATCGTGGCTCTGTCGGATTTCTGATGAATGGGTATGAGGAAGAGTCTCTGCCCCAGCGGATTGCAAATGCGGTTCCGGTCTCGCTTCACCCTCTTCACATGGCGGCACGAACCCTTGACGGCGGAATCACCGAAGCCCTGGCCATCAACGAGGTCTCCCTGTTGCGGGAAACGCGACAGGCCGCAAAGATCCGGATCATCATCGATGGCATCCCCAGGCTTGAAGAACTGATCTGCGACGGCGTTCTGGTTTCAACCCCGGCAGGCAGCACAGCCTACAACCTGTCAGCCCATGGGCCGATCATTCCCATCGGCGCCGAACTCATGGCCCTGACCCCGATCAGCGCCTTCCGGCCCAGGCGGTGGCGCGGCGCACTGGTGCCGTCGAGGACGCGGGTCGTTTTCGAGATTCTCGACCCGGCAAAACGCCCGGTCAGCGCGGTGGCCGATTTCACTGAGGTTCGCGATGTCATCCAGGTGGAGGTCCGTGAATCCCGCGACCACGTTCTCAGGATTCTCTTCGACGCCGAACACAATCTGGAAGAACGCATCCTGCGCGAACAGTTCCTGCCCTGACCCTTTGGCACACCACCCGCCGGGAAGGCGTGAAGGAGGCCCCCTTTCGGGGAAGGATGGAACCAGGGCCTTGCCCCCCGGAAGGGGAAACCTTCGCGGGGGGCCATGATCCGTGATCATCACACCAGGGGGGCCAGGCCCCGATCAGAGGTCAAAAGTTCAGGCCTTCTATTCGAGGCGGACGTTCTTCGAGAAATCATAGGAAGACGTCGTTTCGCAGGAGAAATTCCACTCAATCCGCTCGGGATCGCGCGCCGGGTCGAAAAGCCATGTCAGGAATCGACGCTGGGCAAGCCATGCGGCTTCCGCCTGGGCCCGGCGATAACGTCCCGGCATGGTGTCGTTCAGCCAGCCGTGAGGGGCGCCGCCAAAGATGTGGATGTCATAGGATTTCTGGTTTGCTTCCAGACAGTCGCGGAAGCGGCGCACATCCTCCAGGGAAATGATGTGGTCCGCCTCGCCGAACGACCCGAAGACCGGACAGGGCACGTCGGCGATCACCTCTTCCAGCTTGCGGGGCTGAAGATCGTTGACCCCCCACTCCCTTTTCGAGGCCGCGCCATACCACACCAGCGCTGCGGCAATGGGCCGTTGCGCCGCCAGCACCAGCGGATGACGCCCGGTCTGGCAGACCCCCATCACAACGACCTTGCCGGTATCCGCCCGATCGATCTCCTTCAGGGCATCCATGGCGGCGGAAAGGTCCTGCACCGCAGCGCCGTCGGTGATATCGCAACGACCGTTTCCCGCGTGCAGTTCATCCTGATCCGGGTAGCGAAAGAAGACATCCGGGGCAAGACAGACAAACCCTTCCTCGGCGAACCGCACGGCAAGGTCCTTGGTGTGCTGAACCAGGCCATACCGCTCATGCATCAGAATCACCGAGGGCCGCTTGCCGTCTCCGGCAGGCGTTGCCACAAAGGCCGGCATGTTTCCGGCACAGGTCAGGGTTCCGGTCTTGATCGCATCGCTCATTCTTCGTCCCCTTGCTTGCTGAAACAGAACAGGGTTGCCGGAACAAAACGCCGCCATCCCTCAGGAAAGGGCGACAGAAAATGGAACCCGGCGGATCAGGTCGGCACTATAGGCCTGATCTTCTGAAGAATGAAGGGGGCAGACGGAAAGATCCCGGCAGGCCTGTCTCGCAGGACGGTTCCAACAGAGCGATACACCGGTTTCAGGCTACATGGCTCTCAGGCTTCGCCTTCACCCTCGATCCAGCGATCCATGCGTTCCGCATAGAAGGCAATGCGATCCCTGAAATAGGGAACCTGTGGATAGGGTTCAAGATAAGCCCAGGCGGCATTCTCGGCGATTCTGTCCCCGGCGGAAATCGTGAAATACCGGCACGCTCCCTTCCAGGGACAGTGAGAGGTCCGCGTGCCGGGACGCAACAGATCCATCCGGACATCGGCACTCGGAAAATAGGGAACCGGATCGTGCCCCGGTTCCTTCAAAAGGCCGACATCGCGGGAATCGGCGATCACCACACCATTGAACAGAACACGCAGGCGCCGGCCAAGTGGAACCATGACCATCTTGAAATCCGGATCCTTCTCGATCCAGTTGTTGCGCCCTTTCCCGGGATGGCTCATGCGGAAAATCTCCTTCCAGGAATACCGGCCTCGCCTGGCGGGCATCGCATCACCCCTGTCTGTGGGGTGGTGGGCAGTTCATGGTGCGGACGGCAGGAATCGAACCTGCACCCCCGAAGGGAAGGGATTTTAAGTCCCTCGCGTCTACCGGTTCCGCCACGCCCGCACCGGCCGATCATGAACGCCACACCCCCGGAGCGCAACGATCCTGTCCTTCCCGACGAAGGATTCAGCGGCAGAACGATTCAACCTTCAGGTTATGGGCGAGAATCTGTCGTGCCGTCGAATCCGCCAGTTGATCCTCCGGGGTGATCGCGATCGCCTGAACCCAGACGCAATCGCCCGGCGGCGGCATCGCGCAACCTGCGATCAACATCAGCGCGATCAAGCCGGGCAACGGCTTCATCGATTGCCCGTGC